>CAYZXV010000250.1:0-1058 GCA_964482525.1 uncultured Rhodospirillaceae bacterium
ATTAAGAAGAATATCGGAGACATTCTATTATCTGTTTACGAACGCGGTGATCACGTTCAGGTGCCGACAGGGAAAGAGGTCCTGAGCGGCAAGGCCCTTCAGAAACATCTTCGCGATCTGGAAAAGCAAATGCGCAAAGCTGCTGCCGATTTAGAGTTCGAAGAAGCTGCACGTCTGCGCGACGAAATCCGAAGGCTGGAAGCCACAGAGCTTGAGATTGTTACTTAAAGAACCGGGGACTCCCCGCATGCATTCTCTTGTTTTTTCCCCGATGAGGAGAAAGCGGTGAAACAGGTTCTGAACGAGCATATCCGATACAAGATTCTCTAGGCCAACATTCATTTAGAAAGGCTTTTATTTCACCCAACTCTTCTTCATAACCCGGCTTCCCATCAAGAAATGTCGCTGCATAAACAAGTACTGTCGTCAATTTTGGCCTTTTTCGCACTTCATCAAGCTCCACCGCACGAAGCCTATCCATTCGTTTTAACGCCTCACGCACAATAATGTCTGGATCATAGGGGGCCAAGACTTCAAACTTAGCCGCATGTTCGGGCCCAAGCCCCGCACGTTCCGCCAAAGCAATTTGGTGTTTTAAGATTAGTTTTCTCATACAAAAACAAGCCACACTGAAATGAAATACAGCGATCTGATCGCTTCTTTGTCTATTTTACGGATTTAGAATGAAAGTAAAAGGATAAAGCAGCCCATTAACCAAAGAATTCTAGGGCATTCTCACTCCCTACGGTTTTGGAAGGGGTTCTTTGGGAGGGGCCTTGCGATAGGCATTAAGCACATCGCGGAACATATCGACTTCGCTTACGCTCGCTTGCGCGGCACGAATATCCTTCATTTGCACACCATCCTGAGGTTGCGTGAGTACACGAAAGACATTGGCTTTCGATGTGCGATCCATGGCAGCCCCGTAATCAATCGCCAAGCGATCCAAACCGTTGATGTCTCCAATATGAGCCATTGCCATTGCCGCGTTCACAACCCACCCCGCCTTTTCCTCAGTCAGCGGCGCGGCATCAGGAGACGGGGCCTTCCCGACCAAC
>CAYZXV010000250.1:1068-2343 GCA_964482525.1 uncultured Rhodospirillaceae bacterium
GAGCTTTACCGACGAGATCGAGCAAGGCTTTGCTTGCATCCGGCCAAACTTTTGCTCGCATGGCCATATCCGCCCGCAACAAAAGCGTCGAGCGATCGCTGTTAGAAGGCAACATGGCCAATGCTTCTGGATATTTCCCAAGCTCTGAAAGCGCACGCGCTTTCAATAATTGTCTCTCATCTTTTACGGCCTGAGAAAGTAGAGAAAGATCCCCAGCGTTTTTCTCCAAAAGATCCAGCGCTTCCTGCGCCTTGTGATCAAGCAACCGTATCCCCGCCATACGCACAAACAAACGTGCCTTTTCATCTGGCTTTGTGCTGTTCTGCATCACCTCTTCCAGCAACTTAATCGCGGGGTCAAGAAGATCAATGTCGACTAAACGTTCGGCCAGCACGTTTCGAACGGCGTTCCCATCTTCGCCCTTCGGGATCAAGGTTCGGAAATCCGTATATAGGGAAAGCGCGTCAATCGGGGAGATATCTTTCCCAAGATCTGAAAGGTAAATATCCTGAAACGTCTTCATCATGTCTGCGCGCAAGGATTCAGCCTGTGGCGCATTGGGGTATAAACGAAGAGCCTGAAATAGAACCGTAAACCCTTCGCGGAACCTTTTGTCATCGACATAAAATACAGCAAGCCGTTTGAGAATATCCAATTCAAGATCATCGCCACGCCATGCAAAACGCAGCCCCTCAAGGCGTTCAACGGCTTGCTTTGATGTCAAGGACCGGGTCGCAACCCCAAGATCAATCAACGCGAGTTCAGCCCGGATTTTATAAAGTCGGTCCCGTTTCCGCGTAACCTTTTTCCAAAGTTTTTCCGCCAAATCTACACGACCTGCGCGACTGTGGACAACGCCACGTAAATACATCACCGCTGGTTGAGCGCTCTCTGGAATGCCTGCGTCTTCAAGTTTTGAAAGCCACGCCACCATGTCGGCATCATGTCCTGTTGCAACCGCCGCCTCTATTGCCAATATGGTGAACCGCGATCGAAACGGCTCCGGATATGTCGAGAGCAAAGGCATCGACATACGGAACAAATCGATAGATGTTGGCCAATCCCTAAGCAAACCAGAACCAACCGCCCGCCATAAAGTGACATCGTCCTGAGGCTTGACGTTAGGATTTGTCAGGTCATTCAGCCCATCTTGAATCTGACCCACAAGAATACGAGTTGCACCGCGCAGCGTTAAAAAGCCGGAATCACGCTCAACTTCGGGCACTTTTTTCGCTATGTAAGTCAGCATAGCTAACGCTTCGTGCCCCATCACAT
>CAYZXV010000251.1:0-2338 GCA_964482525.1 uncultured Rhodospirillaceae bacterium
ATCTCCTTCTCGTGTGGGTCAGGCCGCAAGCGGCGATGGGTCATAGAGGTTTTTGGCAAGGGCATAGGTGGCGACAGCGGGACGAAGGCCTGCGGGGCGCGCACCGACCTGAAGCGCCGCACGGCAACTTGTCGCGCAGAGTTCGCTCAGTTCGGCGCTCAGCACATACCAACCGCGTGCGGTGGTGAGTTTCTTTGGATCGCGCAGCTGCGTGAGCTCTTGCGCGGTCGGGCACTGCGTGATCTGCGCGCCCTCAATCCCGGCGCGAGGCACAACAACAACCGGGTGGTGCCGAAGGATGTCCCCGTATCCATCCCATGTGTGCATGGTGGTAAAATTGTCCGCGCCAACGACCCAGACAAAACGATGGTCCGGATAGGCGCCGCGCATCAGGGAAAGCGTATCGGCTGAGTTAAGCGCACCCACCCCAAGCCGCGCGGCAAAGCGCGCCTCGTCCTCGCACACGCGCAGGCGCGGCTGCCCAGTCAGGTTAAGACGTGTCATCGCGACCCGATCCGCAAATGGGGCCATGCCCGTTGCGCTTTTAAAGGGATTGAGCGGCGCGACAAGGAACCAGACCTGCGCGACAGGCGCCTGCTCCAGCAGCAAGAGCCCAATTTCACGATGCCGTCGGGTCGGAGGGTTAAACGAGCCGCCAAAAAGGGCGATAAGGGTGCGTGTCTTTGTCATACATTGATTGCATCACGACACGCCGCCTGCCCTCAATGACAAGCGCGCACACACCGCCCTCGCGCGGCTCAGTTTTTTCATTTTTCTATGAGGTAGATCACACAGAAGGCGGTGCGCCTGTGATCTGGATCACTTGGGGCTTCCGCCCCCGCCCACAAAACAGAGTTTTTTTAGGCCAGCCATATCGGTGATCACGATATCGCCCTCGTCAAGCGAGACGAGGCCTTGCTCGGCAAACACCTTCATCTGGCGGTTAATGCTCTCGCGCGAGCTTGCGATCTGTTGGCTTAAATCGGTTTGGCTCAGGTTAATGTGCAAAACCAGCCGCCCGTCTTCCTTGCGCCCATATTTCTCGCCCAAAAACACAAGGAAATTCGCAAGGCGCGTCGGCATCGTCTCAAGCGCATAAAGCTCCATGGTGTTAAGATACCGCACCACGCGTCCGCACAGAATCTTGATCACATACATCATCGTCTCGGGACAAGAATACATGGCGGGCAGCAAGTCGTCGCGCTTGTAGATCAGGCAGGTCGTGTCTTCCTCGGCAAAGGCGTCGCTTGAGCGCGGCATGCCATCAAAGACCGCACGCTCGCCGCACAGCTCGTTGCGCTCAACCATGCTGACCAGCATCTCGCGCCCATCTTGGGACATAAGGCTGATGCGCACCCGGCCGGTGATCACAACGGCCATCCAGGCCCCATCCTCGCCCTTGAGAAACACGGGATCGCCAGCTTTGAACTGGCGCACTTCCGCCTTGCTGTTGAGCTGCATGCGGATGTGGTAGGGGAACAACCCAAACCATTCATCGTAAATCAAACGATCATATTGATTGGCCGCTTCGAGCACGCAACCCCCTTCAGAACCATCGCCTTAAAGGCATAACACAGAACATAGGCGTCCTTGAACCCGTTTCGTACAAACAAAGCCAAAGAAAGGCGGAGGCATCCTATTGTTTGGATTGGTTAATGGCGGAAAAAGCAATTTACTCAAAAAATTCTATCATATTAATTTATTGATCGGCATGGATAAAATCAGTCCTCTATCAAACCATCTCTTCAATACCCACTCAAAATATTCATCTGACGCTGAAGGCCGGCAAATAGATGCTAATTCTGAACCAGCTCGGGTGAACAAAACTTTACCCACATGTAGCGAATGATCATTACCTGCGAATTCGATTAACACTGGGCGCTCATGGTATGAAACCATGATACGTTTAGGTAATCGCGTTTTTGTAAAACTACCAATACCGCTCTGATTGAAATTTATCAATCCTATGCTATCTAAGTGTGCAAGTGCTTCAAATCTGATGCCTTCTTTTTCATAGATGCGCTCATTATCCCCGTACACGACTGGGTAACCTTGTCGATCATCCATGTGAACGTACATAGTTTCGTAAAAAGCTTAGCGTCTCGTTTATCGAGAGAAGCAACCAAGTCAATCGTTTTTCTTGAGAACATTCCTGGAGTGTTTGCTTGCCCACCAAGAATGGCAGCCCAAAGAGATTGCATTTCGCCATCCGATACAAGACGACTTCTGTCAAAAAAATAAGTAAGCCAATCTTTTTCAACAATTTCTGGCTTTGCGTCTTCCTTAAGATGCGGAATAGCTTTTTGTGTTATGTTCTCTATATTCTCTTGTTTTTGTC
>CAYZXV010000252.1:0-2329 GCA_964482525.1 uncultured Rhodospirillaceae bacterium
CGCTCAAGGTATGGCCCAGGAGACGCTCGCACATCGTGCCGGGATCGAACGATCCGGCATCAGGCGATGGATCACCATCTTGCGGTGCAAAAGCACGTTGCTTGTTAGCCCAAATTACCTCGGTTAGCTCAAAGCCATCCACAAGCAAAAGAGCGAGCAACACAACCTGAAAACCTATTAGCACAATCCACGCAATCGTATCCGTACTGATAATCTTTTCTGCCATGGCGGCCATGACCGCCCATATCAAAAGCGACACGCAAGCTTGAATTAAAAACGCGAAAAAAACCTGCCCGGCAAGTTTCAGATCTTGCCTCTTACGCACAAACCATTGAATAGGCAACAAGGCTAAAAAGGACGCAACAAGACACCCCCAGAGCCAATGGGTTGTTTCCCGGACAATCCCACTCATTTCAAACTTAATCTGACGCGAAGCATCCCATAATCCCCAATGAGCCCCAACAGTCCCTTCAATCCCTCGTTTCCATGGCGCATCAATGGATTCCACTACAGAATAATCTAGCCGGTTTTCGGACGCATAGTTGAGGAACTCACGAACAAATTTAGCCTGGTTTATTCTAGAAGGTTCTGCTCCTTTAATCCACTGACCATCACTTGGCCACCCGACTTCTCCCAAAAAAATGTGTTTATCAGGGTATGCGGCCTGAAGCTGTTGGAGCCGATAGTCAACATACTGAACTGCACCATCAACTGGAACTCCTTCCCAGTAAGGCAACACGTGAACAGTGATAAAATCTACAGCACGAGCAAGCCTTGGGTGATCAAGCCAAACGTGCCACGGCTCAGCCGTAGAGACGGGGATGGTAAGCTGACGCTTTGCTTTTTCGATAAGAAGTATGAGTTCATCTGCCGTCACGTCTGCACGAAGCACCGCCTCGTTCCCGACAATAGCACGCGTAATATTGGGATATTCTCCAGCATAGCGGATAAGTCGATCAACCTCTTCATGACTCGCCTTTGGCTCTGCACTAACCCATGCGCCCGCAATTACTTTCAAGTCATGCTTTCTCGCAGCAGCAATTACCTTTTCTAACCCATCGCTTAGTCCATAAAGACGGATAGCCGCAGCTTGCGGCGCAATCAGCTTCATATCGGCATCGATGGTTGCGTCATCAAGCCGTGAAGCTTCATTTCCTGCCTGCCACGCACTGTAAGAAAGGCTGGCAATCTTCCCGCCCCAAGGCCTTTGCATTGCACCTTGATTGATAAGACCCCATACAGCAAAGTTAGCGCCGACAGCGATAAGTATAACCAGTATCGTGTTTTTGAGCGTGCGCATGGGTTATCTATCTTTGCCGGATTTCATTGCTATAACCTTGTTTTCCAATGAAGTCACGAGGGCCGAAACCCCTTCGCGCTTGATAACCGCCGAGAAGTCCGCGCGGCGCGTGGCTAGCTCGCTGATCGACCCATCCAGATACACATCGACGATTTTCATTTCGCCTTGAGTATTCTTGCGTAAACGGTAATTGAGTCTGATGGGTGGCTCACCCTTGGGAATCAAGCGCGTTTCAACCATAGTGGTCTCCCCCATGGGTTTTTCGCCCAAAATCTCAAAAACCTCGCCGTCATATTTTTTAAATCGGCTAGCATAAGTCGCAATCGAAAAGCTAGAAAAAGCCTCAACCAAACGATCCTGCTGGGTCCTATCAGCCTCGCGCCAAGACGGCCCCACAGCATAACGGGCCATCAAGGGCAAATCAAAAGCCTTACGAACAGCCGGATCTAATTTGACATACCGTCCATCGAACCCCAGTAAAGGACCATCTTTCATAATGGCTTGTAACGTTGAATAAAATGAGGAAACAACCCGCGTTGCTTGCGCGGTATCTTGCGCGCGCGCGAACCCAATGCCGCCCACAATACATAGGGTCAACACGAGCAGGCTTGCCACACGTACTAAGAAAGAAAAACGACAAATCATGACGGGGCCAAATCATAGAACAAGGTGGAAAGGAAAGCCTCCCCTTTATTGCAGGCCAAACCCGCCTTTTTCAAGGCGAAAAATGTCTTCTTTTGTGGGTGATTACCGGACCTGATCACGTTTGATTTGGAACCCCCTAGGTATGTCGGCATTGGCCGTGGCCCCCAGAAGTTTTTCATAGTCCAAGACCCCAAAATCCCCCCCCCTGGGCGCTTGACCCAGATATTGTCTTCGGTCAGTTTCTCGCCCTTCTTGATTTCCTTGATCGCCACGACCGAGGCGAAGGCAAAGGCGATGGTGGGGTCTTCTTCCTTCACGGGGCCTTTGTAATCGCCGCGCGCGGTAAAGATGATCTTCGATCCCTCGATCAACTCAGCCATCGCC
>CAYZXV010000253.1:0-2329 GCA_964482525.1 uncultured Rhodospirillaceae bacterium
CGTCTTCAGCGACAAGATGATCATACAGTACGACTTCAGCCTGCTGCATCAGGCGCAGCGCGCGGAAGGTCAATAGATCAGGATCGCCGGGGCCTGCGCCAACCAAATAAACCTCGCCTTTTGTAGCAAAATGTCCATCCTCAAGGGTCTGAGCAAGAACCTCCGCTGCCTTTTCCTTCTGTCCGGAAAGAACCAGTTCGGGGACAGGCCCTTGCAAGACTGTTTCCCAAAAACGTCTTCGGCCACTCATTTCTGGAATACAGCGCTTAACATCTTGGCGAAACCGCTCCAGCAGTCTTGCCAACTGGCCATAGCCGGAAGGGATCAACGTTTCCAGACGCGCCTTTAAATGGCGCGCTAACATGGGCGAGGCTCCGCCCGTTGATATGGCGATTTGAACCGGTGATCGATCCAAGATTGCAGGCAGGATAAAGTTACCGACATCGGGCATATCCACCACATTGACCAAAAGATCGCGTTCCTCTGCGATTTCGGCAACGTTCCGATTCAATGTGGCATCATTTGTCGCGGCGATGACGAGCCGTATACGATCAAGACATTCGGGCGTGAAGCAAAGGGCCTTGTGCGCGATCAGACCTTCATCGCGCCACCGCGCCAAGCTTGAGCAAAGGTCAGGAGAAATAACGACAACCTTTGCTCCGGCGTCTAGCAGCGCTCGCACTTTGCGACTTGCGACCTCTCCGCCGCCAATAACGGCGCAGTGCCATCCCTTTAAATCAAGGAAAATGGGGTAATGCGCTGTTTTGCTCATTGAGGCATAACTTCAATGCGGTTACCGTTCACCCGAACCTGCCATGTTTGCAACATGATCTCAGGGTTGTTAAGGCAGGCACCCGTTCTCAGAGAAAAACTTTGTTTGTAGATGGGAGATGCGACCTTAGGTTCCCCCGCTTGGTCGCCAAGCAAGCCACGCGATAAAACGGAGATTTTGCTAAAAGGATCGATGTTATCCAAACCAAACCATTCGTCCTGATCCGTATCGCGTCGGTTCAGACGGAAAATGGCAACAGGTTTCTTCCCAACCAACGCACAAACACCCGTGTTTGGTAAAACGTCATTAATCTCGCAAACGTCGAGCCAGACACCGGGAATGACGGGCGTATCCGTTTGATCCCGATCCGCATTGATATAGGTTCTAAATCGTTTAACCTTGCGCGGGTCTTTTAACGTTTCCGCCCATTCGCACCGATAGGCCTTGCGCAGAGAGGCCATTTCCTTTTCCAGCTCCTCGCCAATGCCAAGGCTGTCCTCAACGACAACTTTCTGTAAAAAGGCGATCCCGCCTTCAAGTTTGTTCAACCAAGATGCGGTGCGTTCAAGTTTGTCTGCGGTGCGGATATAGTACATCAGAAAACGATCCACATACTTAAAGACTGTTTCGGAATCGATGTCCTTTACCAGAAGTTGCGCGTGCTGGGGCTTGGCTCCATTGCCGCAAACATAGAGATTCCAACCCTTTTGCGTCGCGATCAGGCCAAAATCCTTGTTCTGGGCTTCGGCACATTCTCGGGTGCAGCCGGAAACGGCTGATTTGATTTTGTGCGGTGAACGTAGACCGCGATAGCGGTTTTCAAGTTCTATGGCCATGGCCGTTGAATCCTGTACGCCGAAACGACACCAGCGGCTTCCGACGCAAGATTTTACCGTGCGCAACGCCTTTCCATAAGCGTGTCCCGATTCAAATCCTGCCTCGATAAGTTCTTTCCAAATCGAGGGAAGATCATCAATCCTCGCTCCGAGCAAATCAATACGCTGGCCGCCCGTGATTTTGCAATACAGGCCATATTTGAGTCCAATGACACCGATCTGTCCGATCTTCTCTGGATCAATCTCGCCACCCGCGACACGCGGGATCACGGAATATGTCCCGTCTTTCTGAATATTAGCAAGAAAAGCATCATTCGTGTCCTGTAATCCAGCCAAACCGGAATCAAGAACGTGTTCGTTCCACAGAGAGGCCAAAATGGAGGCCACGACAGGTTTACATACCTCACAGCCCTCACCAGAGCCAAAGCGTGCTAGAATTTCTGTCCATGTACGAAGCTGGTTCTGATGGATCATCTCGAACAAAGCTTGCCGTGTGCAAGCAAAGTGTTCGCAAAGAACCTTAGGTTTCACTTGGCCTGTTTTTTTAAGCTCTTTATCCAGAATCTCGGCTAGGGCAGGAACACAGCCGCCACAACCAGTCCCCGCTTGCGTATGAAGTTTGATGTCTGCGACGCTCGTGCATCCTTTGGTGCGGATAGCCTTGATGAGATCGCCTCTGGTAACGTTACGGCAAGAACAAATCACGGCACTGTCAGGCAGT
>CAYZXV010000254.1:0-2319 GCA_964482525.1 uncultured Rhodospirillaceae bacterium
CAAGAAAAAGGGCAAATAATCATGATGGCGACGCTTATTCCTTTGGCCTATTTGGCCTCGGCCGTTTTGTTCATCCTCGCGCTGCGCGGCCTGTCTTCGCCTGAAACGGCTCAGCAAGGCAATCGCTTTGGCATGATCGGCATGGCGATTGTGATCATCACGACGCTGATGTTACCCAGCGTGTCATCTTACGGCCTCATCATTGTTGCGATTGCCATCGGTGGCGCGATTGGTTGGGTGGTTGCGAAAAAGATTCAAATGACCGCGCTGCCCCAGCTTGTCGCGGCGTTCCATTCCCTCGTCGGCTTGGCGGCGGTGTTTGTCGCGGCCGCCGCGTTTCTTGAGCCGCAGGCGTTTGGCCTTGCGCAAGGCAGCGAAATTCACGCAGGGTCGCTTATCGAAATCGGTCTTGGCGTGGCCATCGGCGCCATCACCTTTACAGGCTCACTGGTTGCTTTTGCAAAACTGCAAGGACTCGTCGGCGGCGCGCCGCTTGTGTTTCCGATGCAGCACAAAGTGAATCTCGGCCTTGGGATTCTGACCTTTGTATTGATCCTTGTTTTGGTGTTTAGCCAATCGCCGGTTGTGTTCTGGTCGATCGTTGGTATCACGATGTTGCTGGGCTTCCTGCTCATCCTGCCGATTGGCGGCGCGGATATGCCGGTTGTCGTCTCGATGCTCAACAGCTATTCGGGATGGGCGGCGGCTGCCACGGGCTTCACGCTCGAAAGCCCACTACTCATCATCACGGGCGCGCTGGTCGGCTCGTCCGGTGCGATCCTGAGCTATATCATGTGCAAAGGCATGAACCGCTCGATCTTCAACGTTATCCTCGGTGGCTTTGGCTCCGAAGGCGGCGCGGCGGCGGCGGCCAAGGGCGGCGGCGACAAGCCCGTAAAAGCGGGTTCGGCCGAAGATGCGGCCTTTATCATGAAAAACGCGTCGAGCGTCGTGATCGTGCCGGGATACGGCATGGCGGTGGCGCAGGCGCAGCACGCGCTGCGTGAGATGGCGGACATCCTGAAATCTCACGGGGTCCAGGTGCGCTATGCCATCCATCCGGTTGCGGGCCGCATGCCGGGCCATATGAACGTGCTGCTGGCTGAGGCAAACGTACCCTATGATGAGGTTTTGGAGCTTGAAGATATCAACCGCGACTTTGGCCAGACGGACGTGGCGTTTGTGATCGGTGCGAACGACGTGACCAACCCGGCGGCGAAAACGGACCCGACCTCTGCCATTTATGGCATGCCAATTCTGGACGTGGAAAAGGCCAAGACTGTGCTGTTTATCAAACGGTCGATGGCCACGGGCTATGCGGGTGTGGATAACGAGCTGTTCTTCCGCCCCAACACAATGATGCTTTTCGGCGACGCCAAAAAAATGTGCGAGGACGTCGTCAAGGCTCTTGAGGCGTGAGGGCGAGAATATGAGCCTCTGCCTCAAAGAAAAAGCAAGCGCGGTGGTGAAGGCAGCGGCGGTTCTTTGCGATGTTGTCGCGATGCCGTTTCGTGCAGTCGTGCATGACTGGAGAGCGGGCTATAACGAGAATCCAACGGCTCACCGTCTCGTGCGCGTAAAGGATGCGGTCGTACGAAATTTTTTTATGCTGACGTTCCCTTTTGCACCGATTGTTGCGTGTCATGTGGCCGATAAAGTCGTGCCTGTTACGGAAGAGTCTCCCCTTCTGACAGTAATCAAGGTGGCTGGCGTACTCTTTTGTGTTTACGGAGTAGCTTGGGAACACCCATTTGTTCCCTTAGAAAGGCAAAACTGGGAGCGGTTTCCTTTGACGAGGAAATGGGACGAACGAACATGCCGTATGAGTACAGCAACGTGCGATGTATGAGGGAGGGATTAGCGCCCCCAGTTTTGTATGTCCCCAACAAAAGAAAGTGTCATTCCCGCGAAGGCGGGAATCCAGGGGGCTGGGAAATGACCTAGGTTTCTTGTGACTCTGGATCCCCGCCTTCGCGGGGATGACGTGGTTATTAACAATTAAACTAGCTTGAAGGAAAACACCCAATGAACCTCCATGATCGCATTAAGCCAGCCGATGAACTTGCCGCGTTGCTTGAAGCCGCAAAAAAGGAAGGCAAGAAAGTCGTCACGACAAACGGCGTGTATGATTTTGTCCATGCGGGGCATTTGGAATACTTGGAAGAAGCGCGGGCGCTTGGCGATCTTTTGGTCGTGATCCTCAACACCGACGCCTCGGTGCAGCGGATCAAGGGGCCGACGCGCCCGATTAATGCGGAGCAAGACCGCGCGCTTGTGATGGCGGGGTTGCGCTGCGTCGATTATGTGACCTTCTTTGAG
>CAYZXV010000255.1:0-2306 GCA_964482525.1 uncultured Rhodospirillaceae bacterium
AGGGGTTAGGGGCGGGGTCGAGAACCCCTGTTCAACCACCTTCGGTTTTTTGGACTCCTTCACAATCCTTCCGTCCGCAATGTGAATCTGACGATCCGCATGCGCCGCAACCTTTTCGTCGTGCGTGATCAAGATGATGGTTCGCCCTTCTGCATTAAGTTTCTTGAGAAGGTCCATGACTTCTTCGCCGCTGCGACTATCAAGCGCGCCTGTCGGCTCGTCCGCCAAGATCACCGCCGGATCGTTCACAAGCGCCCGCGCAATCGCCACACGTTGCTGTTGGCCTCCTGACAAGGCATTTGGCCTGTTTCCCTTGCGCTCTTCAAGACCAAGGCGATCCAGAAGACCTCCGGCACGCTGCGCGCGCTCAACCTTCCCAAACCCAGCATAGATGGCCGGAAGCTCAACATTCTCCTGGGCCGAAGCTGTATCAAGCAAGTTATAACGCTGATAAATGAACCCAAACGTGCGAGAACGAAGCCGCGCCCGTTCATCACGATCCAAGCCCGCAACATCCCGCCCGTTGATTTGGTAAGCGCCGCTTGTCGGCGTATCGAGAAGTCCGATCATGTTCATAAGGGTGGTTTTTCCCGAACCCGATTGCCCCATGATCGCAACAAACTCACCCGCATAAATATCCAAGGAAACGGCGTCAAGCGCCTTCACAACCGTGTCACCTGAGGGATAGTGACGGGAAAGCCCTTCAAGATGCAAAAGGGGTTGCTCTGCCCCACTCATAGCCGCCCTGTCTTCAGCATCGGCGGTGCGCCAGTCGCTTTACCGGGTGAACGCCCATTTTGCGAACCACCAGCTGCGGCGGCCCCGGAAAGAAGAACGCGCTCACCTTCGTTCAAACCGGCCTTCACCTCAACACCGCCACGAGTCATCAGCCCAACAAAAACTTCGCGTTCTTGCGGATTGCTGCCTTCTGCGCGCGCGCTGACCTGAACCATATAGGCCTGACCACGCTGCGGATCGTCTTTGCCTGACAATCTGCGCCCCAAGGCGCGCAAAGGAATGGTCAAAGCATTCTCGGCACGGCCGATTAAAAAAGTGTTTTGCGTACTCATCCCGTTCATAAGCAAGCCATCGGGATTATCGACATCAATCAAGGCCTCGAAAAGCACAACATCATTGACAACCTCCGGTGTTGGCAAGATCTGACGGATTGTGCCTTTCCATTTCCGCTCCATTGCGCCAAGCGTCACAAAACTTGCCTCCATGCCGGGCTTAAGGCGCATGATATCCGCCTCGGCCACTTGGGCACGAATGGTCATCACCTCCATATTCGCAATCTGCAAAATGGTTGGCGTTGTTTGATTAGCATTGAGCGTCTGCCCGACGCGCACCGGAATATCGGCAACAACCCCAGCCATCGGCGCAAAAATCTTTGTGTACCCCAGATTAATCTTGTCGGTTTCAAGGCTCGCTTGTGCCTCGGCAATCTGCGCTTCAATTGAGGCCACGGTGGCCTCGGATATCTTAAGCGCCTTTTCCTTTTCTTCGGCTTCCTGCTGACTAATCGCCTTGCTGTCCTTAAGTTTGACGGTGCGTTCCCACTGAAGGCGGTCATAATCAGCCTGGGCTTTTTGCTGGGCATGCTGGGCTTCCAATGATTTTATTCTTGCCTCGTCGCCCTGCACACGAGACTGATATGTCTTGGGATCAAGTTCAGCCAGCAGCTCGCCCTCTTTCACCTTATCGCCAATTTTCACATAGATGGTCTTAAGCTGGCCGGAAATCTGCGCCCCTACATCGACATAATCTTTTGGCTCAAGGGTGCCTTGGGCGCTAACGCTGTCTTCAAGCGTCGCGCGAACGACAAGCGCCGTTTCAGGTTTCAACCCTGTCGCCGTTTGGTCGCTTTGCGCGCTGTAGAACCACCATCCGGCCACGAGCAAAACAAGCGCCGCAGCTGTGACTAAGATATTTCGTTTCATGTCTTACATCCAAAGCAGAGAAGCGATGCTTTAGGCGAGACCCTTTGCCAAAGCGTCAAACGCCAAAAGGGATTCGAGCAACGCAGGGAAGTCCTTGAATGCCACCATATTGGGGCCATCTGATGGCGCGTGATCGGGATCGGGGTGGGTTTCAAGGAAAACGGCCGCAACCCCCACCGCAACCGCCGCGCGGGCCAAAGTGGGCACAAACCGACGTTCGCCGCCGCTGCAATCGCCCTTGCCACCGGGCTGTTGAACGGAATGGGTTGCGTCAAATACAACGGGATAGCCTGTTTCAGCCATGATCGGCAGGCTGCGCATGTCGGAGACAAGTGTGTTGTAACCGAAACTCACACCGCGCTCGCA
>CAYZXV010000256.1:0-2295 GCA_964482525.1 uncultured Rhodospirillaceae bacterium
GACCGACGTCGCCGAGTGCAAAAACTGCGGCGAACCCAAGCGCCAGCACAATGTGTGCGCCGCTTGCGGCCATTATGATGGCCGTTCGGTCGTCAAGACCAAGAAGGCTTCGTAATCTCAACCGCGGGAAGGTCCCGTCATGAGCCAAAGTCGACCCACCGATGCACGCACGGTGATCGCGCTTGATGCGATGGGCGGGGATGCCGGTCCTGCGATGACAATCGCGGGGGCCGCGCTGGCCCTTGAACGCTATCCAAAGCTTTCGTTCCTGATTTTCGGTGATGAGGCGAAGGTTCGCCCACTCCTTGACCGGTATCCGCTTTTGGCCGCAGCAAGCGAACTGCGCCACACACCCGATTCCATCTCCGCCGATATGAAGCCGTCCATCGCCCTCAGGCAGGGGCGAAAGTCTAGCATGCGGCTTGCCATCAACGCCGTGGCACAGGGCGAGGCGAAAAGCGTCGTGTCCGCCGGAAATACCGGCGCACTCATGGCCATGGCCAAATTTGCCCTAAAAACCATGCCGGGAATCGACCGTCCGGCTATCGCGACCGTCTTTCCAACGCAAAAAGGCGAGTGCGTCGTCCTCGATCTTGGCGCGAACCTTGAATGCGATGCCGAAAATCTTGTGCAATTCGCGTTGATGGGTGCGATTTTCTGCAGCGCTGTTCTTGGAGTCACACATCCTTCTGTAGGTCTTCTGAATATCGGCGTTGAAGAAATGAAGGGGCATGACGAAGTCCGCACCGCCGCCGCCATTTTACGTGAACGCCCCGTCCCCGGCAGTTTCTATGGCTATGTCGAAGGCAACGATATTATGAAAGGCACCGTTGATGTCGTTGTGACGGACGGCTTTAGCGGCAACATCGCCCTTAAAACAGCCGAAGGCACCGCGCGCCTTATCATCGAGATGCTGCGCCAATCGTTCCAAAGCTCACTTATGGGCAAGATTGGTTATCTCTTCGCACGAAAAGCATTGATGCGGATGAAATTGCGCGCCGACCCGCGCCGCTATAACGGCGCGATGTTCCTTGGCCTTCAAGGCGTTTGCGTCAAAAGCCATGGCGGCACCGACCCAGAAGGATTTGCGAACGCCATTGGCGTCGCTCATGATCTTGTGACCCGACGCTTTAACGAACGGATTGGCGAAGAACTTGCCCGCCATTATGGGGCAGGGGAAGAGGTTGCTTCCCTTGAAACAAAAGAGACGCCCCTACTTGAGGACTCGCGCTCATGACGCTGCGGGCTCAACTTGCCGGATGCGGCGGCTATCTCCCGGAACAAATCGTCACTAACCACGACCTAGCGGCGCGCGGCGTCGAGACTACCCATGAGTGGATTATCCAACGCACAGGCATCGAGCAACGGCACTTCGCCGCTTCGGGCGAGTTCACCTCTGACCTCGCCGTCAAAGCCGCGCAAAACGCGCTTGCTAATGCAGGGCTGACGGTCGCGGACCTTGATATGATCGTTGTTGCGACAACGACGCCGGACAATGTGTTCCCTTCGACCGCAGCACGTGTGCAGGGCAAGCTTGGCATGACGCGCGGCTTTGCCTTTGATGTTCAGGCCGTGTGCTCTGGCTTCATCTACGCCCTGACCATGGCCGATAATTTTATTAAGCTTGGGCAGGTCAAAACGGCCCTTGTCATCGGGGCTGAAACGCTTTCGCGCCTCATTGATTGGAAAGATCGCACAACCTCTGTTTTGTTCGGCGATGGGGCAGGGGCCGTTGTGTTACAGGCCGCCGAAGGGCAGGGCACCACAGACGATCGCGGCATTCTTTCGACCCATCTTCATTCGGATGGCCAACATTACAACCGCCTTTATGTAGACGGTGGCCCAGGCTCCACGGCTTCCAGCGGTTTTATGCGCATGGATGGCCAGGAAGTCTTTCGTCACGCCGTCAATCGTCTTTCAGAAGTTGTCGATGAAGCCCTTGAGGCCAACCATCTGGGCTTTGAGGCCGTTGATTGGCTGGTCCCGCACCAAGCGAACCGCCGCATTATTGACGGCATTGCCAAGAAACTTCACCTTCCTGCCGAACGGGTTGTCCTTACTATCCCACAGCACGCTAACACCTCTGCCGCTTCGATCCCACTTGCCCTCAGCACGGCCGTCAATGATGGACGCATTCAAAAGGGCCAGCTTGTTCTTATGAACGCCATGGGCGGTGGTTTTACCTGGGGTGCAGCGCTGATGCGGGTTTAACGTTCTTTTCGAGTCTTAATCACCCTCCCCTTGCGGGAGGGTCGAAAAAATCGAACCCCGTAGGGGAAGATTTTTTCGGGGAGG
>CAYZXV010000257.1:0-2281 GCA_964482525.1 uncultured Rhodospirillaceae bacterium
TTTGTCACTCTTTTTTTTTTTTTTTTTTTTTTTTTTTTTTTTTTTTTTTGGCCGAATCGGGGGGGGGGGGTGGGCGAATGAGTAAGAACGATTCTAAAAAGACAATCCATGTGCGCGGTGCGCGCGAGCATAACCTGAAGAATATCGATGTGGAAATTCCGCAAGGGCAGCTTGTCGTCCTTACGGGCCTCAGCGGTTCGGGTAAATCCTCCCTCGCCTTTGACACGATTTATGCGGAGGGACAGCGTCGCTATGTCGAAAGCCTGTCCTCCTATGCGCGCCAATTCCTGCAAATGATGCAAAAGCCCGATGTGGACGGCATCGACGGGCTTTCCCCCGCGATCTCCATTGAACAAAAGACGACCTCGCGGAATCCGCGCTCCACCGTCGGAACGGTGACCGAGATTTATGACTATATGCGCCTTTTGTTCGCGCGGATCGGTGTGCCCTATTCTCCCGCGACTGGCCTTCCCATCGAAAGTCAGACCGTCTCGCAAATGGTTGATCGGATCAAAGCGATGACGGAGGGGACTAAGCTTCTTCTCCTAGCGCCGATCGTGCGAGGCCGTAAGGGCGAGTATCGCAAGGAGATGCAGGACCTTCAAAAGCAAGGATTCCAGCGTGTCAAGATTGACGGCACAATCTATGACCTTGATGAAACGCCAACGCTCAATAAAAAAGTTAAGCACGACATTGCCGTCGTCGTTGATCGCCTTGTGGTTCGAGCCGATATGGGCCATCGACTCGCGGATTCTGTTGAGACGTGTTTGCGTCTTGCAGATGGGCTGATGGTGGTGGAAATTATAGATTCTCCGGCTTCTTCGTCATTCCGGACGAGCATCGCCGCAGCCCAAAGGGCGCAGGCGGGCGAAGATCCGGAATCCCATTTGTTACCATCCGATAAACCAAATGGGATTCCGGCTCGCACATCGCGGGCCAAGCTGCCCGCGACGTTTGGCCGGAATGACGAGGCACTCTTAACCTTCTCCGCCAAGTTCGCATGCCCCGTCAGTGGCTTTACGATTGACGAGATCGAACCGCGTCTGTTCTCCTTTAACAGCCCCCATGGGGCTTGTCCGGTCTGTGATGGTCTGGGTGAAAAGCTATCCTTTGATCCAGAGCTTGTTGTGCCGGATGAGGATTTAAGTCTGAACGAGGGGGCGCTTGCGCCGTGGAAGACAACGTTTTCGGCCTATTATACCCAAACGCTCGCCGCCCTTGCTCGCCACTACAGACAAAGTATGGAAGCGCCCTGGCATAAGCTCAGCAAAGAGTTTCGTCATGCGGTTTTATATGGCACGGGCGAGACCTCGATCCGCATCGCGTATGATGATGGGGATCGAAGCTATACCACCAACAAACCTTTTGAAGGAGTGATCCCGAACCTCGCCCGGCGTTGGCGCGAGACAGAGAGCAACTGGATTCGTGAGGAAATCGGCAAGTTCCAAGCCTCGAACCCTTGCGAAGCCTGCGCAGGGCAGCGATTAAAGCCGGAGGCACTCGCGGTTAAGATCAATGGTTTGAACATCAGCGAGGTCACGGGCTTTTCTATTGCCGAGGCTGGCGCATGGTTCACCAGTCTTGAAAAAAAGCTAAAGCCCAAACAGCGCGATATCGCGGCGCGTATTTTAAAAGAGATCAACGAACGGCTTGGCTTTCTCAATAATGTCGGTCTTTCCTATCTGACGCTTGCTCGCGCAAGCGGCACGCTCTCTGGCGGCGAGAGCCAGCGTATCCGCTTGGCCTCGCAAATTGGCTCTGGCCTCACGGGCGTTTTGTATGTGCTTGACGAGCCGTCAATAGGCTTGCATCAGCGTGATAATGACCAGCTTCTCGCGACGCTCAAGCATCTGCGCGATATCGGCAACACGGTCTTGGTCGTGGAACATGACGAAGATGCGATCCGAAGCGCCGACTCTCTGAGTGACATGGGCCCCGGCGCCGGCGTTCATGGCGGTTATGTTGTGGCCGCCGGGACTCCGCCCCAAGTGTTGAAATGCCGCGAGAGCCTTACGGCGGATTACCTGACCGGGCGTAAAAAAATCGCGGTTCCCAAGACTCGCCGCAAAGGCCGCAAGGGGGAATGGATTGGTGTTATCGACGCGCATGAAAACAACCTGAAACATTTAAATGTAAAGGTTCCGCTCGGCACGCTGACCTGCGTCACCGGCGTATCGGGCAGCGGGAAATCGACCCTTGTGATTGAAACGCTGTATAAGGCGTTGGCGCGCAAGATCAACAAAGCCCGTGATATTCCGGGGGCGCACAAGGAAATCGAAGG
>CAYZXV010000258.1:0-2272 GCA_964482525.1 uncultured Rhodospirillaceae bacterium
CAGAAGCTTTGCGTTTTTCTCAAGGACTTCTTCGGAAAGTTCGGTGCCGTCCTTGCCTTGTGTTTCCGGCCACTGCAACAACTCAAGCGGCGGCAGGGTATGCGCCTCGTCGGCGGTAAGCCGAAGGCGCGATTGTTTTGATGATGCGGCGGGGCGCTGTACCAAAGGCTCTTTTTTCTTTTCCTTCTCTTTCTTTGCGAAGGGGCCAAAACGAAAATCTTTTTCGGGTGTTTTCTGTTGGGGTGAGGTATATTCTTCTTCGTCATCGTCCTCGTTTTCTTCATCCTCTTCGATGTCGTCGAGGGCATCGTCATCTTCCTGCGATGCGCGCCATTTCCGACGGCCACGCACGGTATCCCACATACGTTGAAGCGTATGCGCTATCCATGAAAACAGCGCGTGAAGGCTTTCCTTCAAAGTCATTGCCAAATGATGCCACTCGTCAAAGGTGAGAGCCGAAGCCATGTATAACGTCGCGAGCGAAAGAAAACCCATGGTGAGGGCAAGCACGATAGGGCCAATATCCTTTGGCAAGGAGGGCAGAAAATGTCCGACGACCAGCTTCGCAAAGGCGCCGCCCCAAAAACGTGTATCACCAAGCGAGGCAGCGGGATCTAGCGCGCAAATGGCTATCCCTGCTGCAAGAATAGAGAACAGCGCGGCCAGTGACCGCCACGCGATAAGGTCAAGGCCGCGCTGGGCCCCAACGCGCCAGCCCCAGGCGGCAAGGATGATCGAGAGTAACACCCCTGCAATGCCAAAATACTGCCAGATGATATCGGCAACTGTGCTGCCAGTTTCGCCCAGCAGATTTTGAACCGCTCGCGAAGAGGCCGCATTGGCAGACGGGTCGTGTGGGGAATAGCTGATGAGGGTCGCGGCAAGAAGGAGGGCCAAAAGAATGAGCACCCCGCCCTTAAGGCGAGCCCACAGGCGCAGCATGGCTTCCTTAAGCTGATCAGGCATCCAGCGGGAAGAAGCAGGACGGCGATAGCGCGATCCAGATCGAACAAGGGGGCGAGGCGACATGCAAACAACCAATCAACAAACAGCGACATAAAGCTGATCCCGGATTGTCGCCGATTCGTGAGGTTCTGTCACGGGTTAGGCTGTTTTTGATCAAATGGCATACCCCTTGCAAGAAGTTTGGCAAGTTATTGGCCAATTACAGACCCATGAGAGGATGACTTGTCAGGAATTGAAAGCCTTATCAATGCGATAGACGGTGCGAAGCAGACCTATGCCTCGCAGCGTGATCGTGTTGTCTCGGCGATCAAGGCGGCAAGCGCGCGGTCTGGGGTCGATTTTTCCTATTTGATGGCGAAGGCCCAGCAGGAAAGTGGGCTTAATCCGACAGCCAAGGCCTCCACCAGTTCTGCAACGGGTCTCTATCAGTTCGTTGATCAGACATGGCTGCGCACAATAAAAACCGCTGGTGAGAAATGTGGTCTTGGCGCCGTGGCCGATAAAATCACCCTTGGCTCTGATGGCGTTGCCCGTGTGTCTTGTGCGCAGGACAAAAAAGCCATTCTAGCATTGCGCAATAACCCAGA
This sequence comes from uncultured Rhodospirillaceae bacterium, assembly GCA_964482525.1. Taxonomy (GTDB): domain Bacteria; phylum Pseudomonadota; class Alphaproteobacteria; order UBA9219; family UBA9219; genus UBA8914. Next base: position 1,554 of record CAYZXV010000258.1, read on the forward strand.
GATTGCGGCCAACATGGCGGCCGAGCTTGCCAAGGCGAATAAAGAGTCCCTTCAAAATGGTGTTGGCGGTCGCATAGGTTCAACTGAGCTTTATATGGCGCATTTTCTTGGCGCAGGGGGGGCTTCGACTTTCCTTGAAGCCATGAAAACGAACCCGCAGGCGAAGGCTGCCGATTTGCTCCCCAGTGCTGCCGCCGCCAACAAGAACGTGTTTTTTGATAAAGAGACCGGCGCAGCTAAAACCGTGAAAGAAATTTACGCGCAGTTCGCCCGCAAGTTCGATGGTGCGACCACGCAGGCGATGGAAGTCGCTTCGACCTCTGGCGGACAATCTTATGCGGCGTATCGTGGTGGTCTGTCTGCAATGACTGCCGCAACACCACAATCCGCTTCGTGGAGTGGTGCGAACTTGTTAAGCGATATGCCAAGCGCGTCGTTTTATGTCTCTAGCCAAACACCGACTCTGTCCTCGCCCTTTGCAACGATGCTCCTTGCGCAATCTGATGCGCAGAGCATGGCCTTTGATGCTCAAGATTATCTTGCAAAGTTTGATCGTCTACGCGACCGTGCAGAGCAGGGCTAAAAAGCTACTTCGTGCGGTTGACGGCTTTTCAAAAATGCTCGTGCGTCTGGCCCACAGTTAAAAAGAAGATCAAGAACGCTCACCTGAGGTTCAAATGGTCCCCAAAGTTGGGGATAGGGCACATAGTCATAGCGTT
>CAYZXV010000259.1:0-2272 GCA_964482525.1 uncultured Rhodospirillaceae bacterium
CGCGTCGGTAAGCAACCATGCGCCGGGGAGTTCGACTTCCGCCGTATCCGTGTCCAGATCAAGCAAAAGAACAACCTTGCCACGGCCCGGCTTGGCGGCAGAAAGCTGTTTTTGAATTTCTGGCAAAACATCGCGATCATAAAGCTTAATCCGTATGCCTTTGGCCAATCGCGCGGCAACATCAGAAAGCCGCTCAAAGCTGCGCGCAATAAAGCGAAGATCGCCGCTCTGCCCCTCGCCGCCACTTTGAGCATCAACTTCCATGAGGAGAGCCTGTCCGACTTCAAGCATTTCGCGCGAAGCGGCGAGCAAGTCGGAGAACACCGTGACTTCAAACCCGCCGGTCGCATCGGACGCCTGCACAAAGGCAAAGCGATTGCCGGATTTGGCGGTGCGTTCCTGCCGCCCCATGACAATCCCAGCGACCTTGAACCGGGTCGAGCCGCTGATCCCAGCCTCTGCCCGCCGCGCGGGGATTGAGGCTACACTGGCCGCTCCCAAACGTTCGAGAAGCGCGCTATACCCATCAAGCGGATGGGCGGACAGGTAAAACCCAAGCGCCGTATATTCCTTTTGCAGGCGCATCATCTCGTCCCACGCCTTCGCCTTGGGCAGCGCGGGGCGCGGCGCAACATCCATCGCGCCAAAAATACTGCCCTGCCCACTCGCCTTTTCATCGGCCATCGCATGACTATGCTTAAGCACAATGTCGATGGCTTCGATCACTTGCGCGCGGTTTTTGAGCAGGCTGTCAAACGCACCCGCCATCGCAAGGCCTTCCATCTGCTTGCGATTGACAACGCGCGGATCGATACGCTCGGCAAAGTCAAACAAATCGGCAAACGGTTTGCCGTTCTTACGCGCCGCGATCAAAGACTCCATCGCTGCTGCCCCGACGCCCTTAATAGCCGCCAAGGCGTAACGAATGGCCTTCTTTCCATCGGATTGGATCTCTGGCCTAAAATCAGGATAGGAAAGATTGATATCCGGCGACAAAAGGGCGATGCCGTGACGCGGCAGTTCTTGGCGATACACGCCAAGTTTGTCCGTATCGTTCATTTCGAAGTTCATCGCCGCCGCAATGAACTCAACAGGGTGATTGGCCTTAAGCCACGCGGTTTGGTAGGCGATAAGCGCATAGGCGGCAGCATGCGATTTGTTAAACCCGTACCCGGCAAACTTGTCGATCTGATCGAAAATCAAGCCAGCTTGGTTTTCATCCACGCCATTCTTGACCGCACCCGCGATAAAGGTCGCGCGCTGCGCTGCCATTTCTTCCGGCTTCTTTTTACCCATCGCGCGGCGAAGCAAATCTGCACCGCCAAGGCTGTATCCAGCCAACAATTGCGCGGCAAGCATGACCTGTTCCTGATAGATCATGATACCAAAGGTATCTTTGAGGATCGGCTCTAACCTTGGGTGGAGATAATCGGGCTGCTCTTCGCCGTTCTTGCATTTGATATATTGCGGGATGTTATCCATCGGACCCGGTCGGTATAACGCGACCAAGGCGATGATATCCTCGAACCGATTGGGGCGCAGACGGCGCAGCATGTCGCGCATGCCCGAACTTTCAAGCTGGAACACGCCGGTTGTGTCGCCGCGCGACATAAGCTCATAGGTTTTAGGATCATCAAGCGGCAGGTGCGAGACATCGACTTCGACGCCTCTTTCTTGAAGAAGATCGACAGCGTTTTGGATCACGTCCAACGTTTTAAGGCCAAGGAAGTCGAACTTCACAAGCCCGGCCGTCTCAACCATCTTCATATTGAACTGCGTGGCCGGGATTTCTGAGCCCGGATCGCGATAAAGCGGCACAAGCTCGGTGAGCGGCCTATCGCCAATCACAACGCCAGCCGCATGGGTCGAAGCGTTACGGTACAAGCCCTCAAGCTTGAGGCCGATATCCATCATATCGGCAACGGTGGGATCATCGCGGCGAAGTTGTTGGAGCGACGGCTCACTATCAAGCGCCTGTTGCAACGTCACGGGGTTTGCCGGATTGGACGGCACCATCTTGCAAATCTTATCGACATAGCCATACGGCATGGCGAGCACGCGCCCCACGTCGCGCAGGACGGCCCGCGCCTGCAACTTACCATAGGTGATGATCTGCGCGACACGATCCGGGCCGTATTTCTGCTGCACATAGCGAATAACTTCGTCGCGCCGCTCCTGACAGAAATCGACGTCAAAGTCCGGCATGGATACACGTTCGGGGTTCAAAAAACGCTCGAACAGCAACCCAAACCGCAGCGGATCAAGATCGGTG
>CAYZXV010000260.1:0-2225 GCA_964482525.1 uncultured Rhodospirillaceae bacterium
TGCGCATGAGGGGCAGGGGCTTGGCGATCGGTTCCTCGGTCATGTTGAGCGCACAAAGGTTTTGCTGCATCTTGTTGATGGGACGCAGGACGATGTGGCGGCGGCATACAAAACCATTCGTGAGGAGCTGAAGGCCTATGGTCATGGTCTTGCAAAGAAGCCAGAGATTTTGGCGCTCAGTAAATGTGATGCGCTCACGGATAAAGAAATAAAGGCTAAATGCGCGGCGCTGAAGAAGGCCAGCCGCAAGGAACCCCATATCCTTTCCGCCGTTGCACATCGCGGCGTCGACGAAATCCTTCAGCTTATGGTTAAGAAGATCGTGAAAGTATAAGGGTGCGTTGTTTGTCCGATGCTGGCGTGCTTTAGATAAAGGTAAGCGTTTCTAAAGACCAGCTTTGGAGTTCTTGATGAAAAAACTTTTTTTGGCCTATGGGGTTTCACTCTGTGCATTTGGTGGGCTGTTGGCAGCCAGTTATAAACATTTCAAAAACGTCGATTCTTACGCATGCACGCCGTTCGTTCCTCCCACATGGGAAAAGGAAAAGGCCAGTGCGCTTTATGCGATGATCAAAGGAAAGGATAAGGTCCTTTTATATTCGATCAGCCCCTCGAAAGAGGGTGGAGCAACGGATGTTTATATTGCGGAGGCGAAAAATGACCCCGCTGCGCCAGATATCCTTACTATGCATTATCTTTTGATTGATCCCGTTGATAATGGCCGCATGAGAATGGCAAGCTGCGCCTATCCAGATGGTGCGTGTGAAACAGTCGCGGCGGCTGCTGGATTTAACGATGCATTTGTGATCGAGGCGACCACAACTTTTACGGAAGAGGCGCAGATTCTTACCCGAACGTTTAGCACGGCTTATTATCCGGCTGATACGAGCCAGCATGTCTCGCAGGCCGATGGGCATGAAGCCTCTCTTGCAATCGCAATGCATGAATCGGGTCGCCGTATGGTTGAGGCTGTCAAAGATGGGGCGGCGATCACCGATCCTTCGGGTTTTCCCCCCAATGGTTATCTGCCAACCCTTCCGGGCGGACGCAATTCCCTTGCTAGGCCGTCTCTGAACGGGATTGAACTCCGCCCCGGCGGAAGACTCTAAACCGGCAGAAGCTTGGGAAGGCGCACGCGCACCGACTCTGCGATCTTCCGGTAGACTTGCGCATGGACGCTGTCCGGGTTTTGGGCCACGATGGGCACGCCGGGCGTTTGCTGCAGGCTTATATCAATCGGCAGTCTTCCCAGAAACGGCATATTCAGTTTTTGCGCTAAATCTTCTGCGCCACCTTGCCCAAAGATGGGTGTGATATCGTCGCAATGGGGGCATTTAAACCCGCTCATATTCTCGATCATGCCGATAAGCGGCACTTTCATTTTCTGGAACATTTCAATCCCGCGCTGTGTGTCGTCCAGCGCAAGGGTTTGGGGTGTTGAAATCATCACTGCACCGGACAGCGGCACATGATGCGCGACCGACAAGGGCACATCACCGGTGCCCGGTGGCATATCAAGAACCAAAACGTCACGTTCCCCCCACTGAACGCCGTGAATCAAATCGTGCAGCGCATTGTGCATGATCGGGCCGCGCCATGTTGCGGCTTTACCTTCCGGGATCACAAGGCCCATCGACATGGCGGCCACGCCGTGAGCTACTTTTGGAATGACCATGCCATATTCGTTCTGCTCGATTTCGCCGCGCAGACCCATGAGGCGCGGGATCGAGGGTGTCTGCACATCCGCATCCAAAAGCGCGACCTTAAGCCCCCAATAATGAGCGAGCGCCACAGCAAGGTTCGAAGCCGCAGTTGACTTGCCAACCCCGCCCTTGGCCGAGGCGACCATGATAACGGCCTTAACACCTTCTGGCAGTTCGGCTTTAGGCGGCTCGGCGCGCGCTTCGGCTTTTGGGCGGTTTTGGTTGGCACCTTCCATGGATGGTGCCTGCACATGCGTGGTGATAAGCACGACCGGGATCACATTTGGGCCAAGGCGGCGGAGCGCATCTTCGATCCGCTCGCGCATACTCTCCACTTCGTTTTGTGTGTAATTGGGTTGAAGGTCGAGGATAATGCGCGCCTCAATCCCTTGATTTGTTTTTTTGATATCAACGGATGACAGGATGTCATCCGCTGTGATGGATTCATCAAGGTCGGGAATTTCGATATAGGAAAGGGCGTCGCGTACGTCTTTTTCGGTTAAATCGGTCATGGGTGCTCTT
>CAYZXV010000261.1:0-1482 GCA_964482525.1 uncultured Rhodospirillaceae bacterium
TAGGCGTCATCTCGAGCGATCAAACTGCACGGCGCAAAGAAACTGAAGCCTTCGCGACCGCCATTCGCAGATTGCCAGCTAAGACTTCCTGTTCCGGTTATTCCCGTTTCCAGACTGTTGAACCCGAAAGCATTATAGGAAAGGAAAGATTTTTCCAAAAGCCCTGCGCGGGAGAACATCGAGGCATACTCAAACTTAAATGCTTCGACAATATCCACGGAAAGCTTGTAAGAATCCGTTGAGGTGAAATCGGTGCCGTAGCGGAATAACCCCTTACCATTAACCTCGACGGTATAACCAAGATATTTTGACCCCAGAGTAGTTGGCTCAATCGACTCCGGCGAGTAATCATAATCCGCCAGGAGCGTCCCCTTATCGGACGCGATAGTCAGACTGCTTGCCATACTGCTCGTTGCTGACTGAGCGGATGGGATCGAAAGCGCCGTCTGAAAAAGGTCGATCACGCTCGTCTTCGACCAAGCGCCACCCGGGCCGTCGTACTCAAGCACCTGAACGATCTGCTTATTCAAATTCCCAGTCGTCGCAATAATGGCATCCTTCAAACCCACGGGATCGTTCCAATCCTTGTAGCTTGACATCACACCAAAGACTTCTTCGTTTTGCGAATTCGTTGCGGCTATCGCTCGCCCCTTGCTATCAGTAACCATAGCCGTGATCGTCACCGACTTACCATCCCGATCCGAAAATTGAACTCCAGAAATGTTCAGACCATTGCTGCTGGCTAAAATATTCCACGCAAGCTGGGATCTGTGCGGCACCAATCCATTGGGATTTTCCAACGGCAGAAGCTTCCACAGCGTGGCGCCTTCTGTAGCAAGGGGCGTTCCGATGAGTCCAGCAACCGTCCCATCCGCCCAGGCAACTTGCGTAAGAGCCCCAAAGGCGGAACCAAATGCGATCGCGAGCTGAATAGCGCTATCGTTTGTTCCAACATTATTACCCAAAATTAACCTGGTTTGGTCGCCAATACTTACGACAGAGCAGATAGCCTCACCCGTCCCCTTGTCAATAACTGTACGCTTCGCCATGTCAACAATGACAGTACGATCAAGACCGGCAGCCACGAACGAATATCCAATGACCGCTCCCGCAGCATTTCTTACAAAATCTACCGTGATCTTGCCGTCAATCACTGTTGCGGACCCTATAAATATAAAGCCCGTCAGCTGCGACGCCGCGCTCATCGCGAAGCTGTTCAGAGCAAGCTGGCTCAACGTCGCCCCCTTTGAATCGATCTGCCCAAGCACAAAACCGTTCTTAGACTGTGTGAATTGAAGCGCCACAACAGCGCCATCTTTCCCTACGGGCGATGAAAACGTCCAATTCCCTTTCCCATCAGAAATCGCCGCCACCTTGATCGTCTGCTCCACACGAGATTCCCCAACCTTCGCAGTGGTATCAAATCGATATCCAATGACCGCTCCCGCAGCATTTCTTACAAAATCTACCGTGATCTTGCCG
>CAYZXV010000261.1:1582-2224 GCA_964482525.1 uncultured Rhodospirillaceae bacterium
GCTCCACACGAGATTCCCCAACCTTCGCAGTGGTATCAAATCGATATCCAATGACTTCTAATCCTTTCAAATCCCACAATTGTGTCACCATCAACGTCCCCTCGGCATCTGACGTGATGCAAAAACTAGGGACACCCGTAAGCGAGGCGTACAGGCTCTTGAAAACAAGACTAGCCTGCAACGAAAGACCGGCATTATTCATTTCAAAAAACAGCTGCTGCAACCTGACTTGAATTGTTTTCCCACCCTCAAGCTGAACCAGCGTAACGTCATTCGATATGTCTCCGGCGTGGAAACTCCAAATCACGGCACCTCGTTCATTCTTTGTTACCAAGCCGCCCTTTTCCCATTTTGTGGTAAAACGCTGGCCGTCCTCATAATTAAGAAATGTTCCGGCATTCACACCCACCCCAACCCAAGAGTTGCCATCACTTGTAGGATTTTTTATATCTGCCTTTGAAGAGAACCACACAGCATTTCTGTCGCCATCGAATAGGAAGGTGAACGAGGAGAGACTCATATTGCCCATGGATTGGCGGGCGGCTAAATAGGAGTCGGTGTCCTTAAAGAGAAGGCTTGCTGTGAAACTCTCGAAGAAGCCGTGATCGGCTGCGGAGGATCCCGCGATGTTGATGGTCCCGC
>CAYZXV010000262.1:0-2213 GCA_964482525.1 uncultured Rhodospirillaceae bacterium
TTGGCCTTCATCCTTTGGTTTCAGACCGAACTCTTTCGCAATAAGCGCAGGAAGCTGCGTGGGCGTAAGGCCAACCGGCGCGTGCAGATAGGCCGTGTTGATCTGCGCCTTATCCAGCCGCGCAAGCAACAAGCGACTGATGAGCGTTTTGCCTGTCCCGACCTCGCCCGTCACTTTGAGGAGCCCATCCCCGCGCGTGAGCGCGAAGATAAGCGCGGCCAAAAGCCCCTCGCCTGCCGTCGTTGGGAAATAGAAATCGGGATCCGGGGTCAACCCGAAGGGGTACGTTTCCAAACCAAAGTGATCCAGAAACGGCATCCGCGTCACTCAGCAAGCTGTCGGGGTGGATCGCTTTGGGCTACCTGCCCCCGCGCGCGCAGATAATCATAGCGGCGCTGACTTTCCGCCGGAAGCGGCGGCGGCACCTCGGCATAGGCATCAAGCGCCTCATCGATTTGGCCCATGCGATCATACAGCACCGCAAGGCCCAAAAGGTATTCGCGCCGTTGGGGCTCAAGCTCCAGTGCCTTTTCCCAGGCGGCGAGCGCCTGATCCTCGCGGCCCTCCTGCGCCAGAATATGTGCGCGCGCCGCGTGAATTTCCGAGAGATATGCATGGTGATCAAGCATCGCATCCAAACGCTCTAAATCACCCTTCCCCGCACGCGCCCCCAGCAAGGCCGCTTTCCCAACGAGCGCGCTGCGATGCCCCGGTTCACGGACCAACGCCGCGTCATAGGCGCGAAGCGCGCGCGCCCACTGCCTTTTGTCCGTGAGCATCTCAGCCTTGACAACAAGCGCCTGCGTTTCCGACGGAACGTGTTCAAGCGCCGCATCGGTTAAGCTTTCAGGTTCGACGATGGCGGGATCTTGCGGATCAAAATCTCCGTCTTTCATTGAGGAAAGCTGCGCTTCGATCTGCGCAAGATCTGTTTGGAGTTTGGCTTCGGGATCAAGGCTATCTGCGGAAAGCGCGATGCCATTCTCACCAACAGGCTGGGCTTCGGCTTGTTGCGCTTCGGATGGGTTATATCGTTCATCAGGCGCCGTAACCCATCCGGCCACAGCCGCTGCAAACACAAGCACCCCCATCGCCGAAACAAGCAGGGTCCACCGCCCGAGCGATGTTTTCGGGCGAGACACACGCACAAGCCGAACGACCACCGGCGCTTTTTGCGTGCGATAGTCTTTGGCTGCTTTCTCCAAGGCATCAAATAGAACACTCATCGGCAAGAGCCATAGACGGTTTCGCCAAAAAATGCAAAAACAAGCACGACGAACGATTTCCAATATAAATACGATCGTAATCAGAAGTGCATGCTATCGTGTTTATAATACTTGGTAAGTATTACATAAAATGGCATACGATCTTATTACTAATAGTAATGTTTTATTTACACCATACTTCCTATGATCACCTCTGTCATTCATTCACTGTTAGGGGAGATTCTCTATGTTTCGCTGGTGGACTCAAAGCAGCCTTTTGTTCAAGGTTTTCGCGCCCCAATCCCTCGTCTTGGTTGTCTGCTTCGTGATCATCCTCACGGCGCGACAGGGGTTTGATACAATCCTTGGTGAGTCCGAACGAATCCTAACCAACGATGTGGCCCGGACCATTCAGGTTATGGAAACAACCGAGAAAGTGACAAGCATTGCCCTTGCCATCCGAACCGTCCTTGTTATGACAAATAAAGCGGATATAGAAGCGCAGCTTAACGTTTTGCGCGACAACGCCGCAGGGGCAAAAAAACGGATTGATTACCTTGTCGCCAACATCAAAAACCCAGAGCGCAGAGTCATCGCCTCGGAAATCAGTCAAAACCTCGAAAAATATATCCGTGGCGGTGAGGCCATCTTCGCCATGCATATGGCCGGAAAATCCATGGACGATTATGGCGCAGAGGTAACCGAGTCACGAAAGAAACGCAACGAACTTCTTTCTCTGCTAGGCGATCTTTCGACCAGCTATAAGGAGGATACTGAAAGATCGAACGAGCATATGCTTGCCGAAGCAAGAAACACAAAGGCAAGCCATATTCTGATCGCCATTATTGGTCTTTCCGTGGCTTATGGGTTCTTGGCTCTTGTCATTATCCGGGCCATGAAACAACGGAAAGAAGAGATGCTTCACCTCGCCGCGGACTTTGAAAGCAGTGTTAAGGCCGTCGTGGACGATGTCACGGCTTCGGCCAAGGATATGAAGTCTGCTGCCGA
>CAYZXV010000263.1:0-2201 GCA_964482525.1 uncultured Rhodospirillaceae bacterium
TTAATGCCGCCAGTCAAAGCCGGAAAAAGGGTCAGAACACAAGCGAGGCCGTTGCCTATAAGCCTGTGCCTATGAACCGTTTATACTACACGGTTGCCGAACTTAACATCGCGACGGAAACGCGACCTGTTGGGATGCTGTCACCTTTTACTGCTCCTGAATCCGGCGGTATAGACGCTGCCGGTGTGCGAGGTCGTGATTTTGCAGATGCACGTACGGGCTCAAACGGGCAGGGCGATCTTTATTCCGCGCTAAAAGCTTATGCAGTCGAGCATCAAGCCCATGGCCGTCGGACCGTCATTGCCTGTTACTCACGTGGTTCAGCCGAGCGGTTAGCTGGGCTTTTACGACACCATCAGATTGACGTGATAACCGAAACCCAACGATGGAACGAGATTAAGAAGCTTGATCCGCGCGTCATTACGATCGTGATCCTTGGGTTGGAACACGGTTTTATCTCGCCTGACCTTGCCCTAATGACCGAGCAAGATATTCTGGGCGACCGATTAGTCCGCAAGGTTCGGAAGAAAAAGGCCGCAAACCACTTCCAAATGGAACTCGACAGCCTTTCTATTGGCGATTTCGTTGTCCACGCCGACCATGGGATAGGTCGTTATGAAGGCCTTGTAACGATCGATGCCCTGGGCGCGGCGCATGATTGCGTCCGCCTTATCTATGACGGCGGCGATAAGCTTTTCGTTCCCGTTGAAAATCTGGATTCGCTTTCGCGCTATGCTGGCGCTGAGTCTGGAGCTGTTCTAGACAAGCTTGGCGGTGTCGCATGGCAGGCGCGCAAAGCGCGAGTCAAGAAGCGTTTACTTGATATCGCCGATGGACTCCTAAAAATCGCTGCAGAACGGCAATTGAAAGAGGGCGAAGAAATCCATCTTGATGATGGCAGTTATCAAGAGTTTGCAGCACGATTTCCCTATAACGAGACGGAAGACCAAAACGCGGCAATTGAGTCCGTTCTTGAGGATCTGGCTAAAGGGCGCCCTATGGACCGCCTTGTCTGTGGCGATGTTGGTTTTGGAAAAACTGAGGTTGCCTTACGTGCAGCCTTTGCGGTCGCAGGCGCAGGACTTCAGGTCGCGCTAGTCGCACCGACCACCCTCCTTGCGCGCCAACATTATCATAATTTTTCCCAGCGGTTTAACGGCTTCCCAATTCGAATTGGCCAACTGTCGCGCATGGTGACAGCAAAAGAAAGTAAGGACACAAAGGACCTGTTAGCCAAAGGGCAAATTGATATTGTGATTGGTACGCATGCCGTGCTTGCGAAGGATGTCAAGTTTGCGAACCTCGGCTTAGTTATCGTCGACGAAGAACAACATTTTGGCGTCAAGCAAAAAGAACAGCTGAAAGAACTTCGCACAAATGTTCACGTCTTGACGCTCACGGCAACACCGATCCCTCGCACGCTACAACTGGCGCTCTCCGGCGTTAGGGAACTCAGCCTCATTACAACCCCACCCGTCGATAGGCTGGCGGTGTCCACCTATGTCTTACCTTATGATCCCCTTATCATTCGTGAGGCTTTGATGCGCGAGCATTACCGAGGTGGACAAAGTTTCTATGTCTGTCCACGGATCGAGGATCTTTCCGGTGTCGCAGAATCCCTGCGGGAGATGACCCCAGAACTTAAACTTGTCACTGCCCATGGCCGCATGAGCCCCGGCGAGCTTGATGATATTATGACGGCCTTTGATGGCCGAAAATACGACGTGCTACTCGCAACGAATATCATCGAGTCCGGCCTTGATATTCCAAACGCAAATACGATCATACTGCATCGCTCTGACCTTTTTGGCCTTGCACAACTCTACCAACTTCGTGGACGTGTTGGTCGTGCCAAACAGAGGGGTTATGCCTATTTTACGACTAATCCGGCTATGCCACTTTCATCGACTGCTCAGCAACGGCTTGAAGTCATTTCGACGCTTGATCAACTGGGCGCAGGATTCCAGCTTGCAAGCCATGACATGGATATTCGTGGAACAGGCAATCTTCTGGGTGAAGAACAATCAGGCCACATCCGCGAGGTTGGCATTGAACTCTATCAACAAATGCTTGAAGACGCGATTGCAGCAGCCAAAGCCGGAGGTGTAGGAAGCACTACAGCCATTTGTGCTGCAACAGAACGCTGGACGCCTCAGATCAATATCGGGATTCCTGTTCTGATCCCAGAGAGCTATGTAACA
>CAYZXV010000264.1:0-2199 GCA_964482525.1 uncultured Rhodospirillaceae bacterium
CGCCCAGAATTTCGCCGAACATTTCTTCGAAAATGTCGCCAAATCCTCCGGCAAAATCAAAGCCGCCTGCGCCGAACCCGCCGCCACCCATGCCGCCTTGTTCAAAGGCTTCGTGGCCATAGCGATCATAGGCCGCGCGCTTTTGCTCGTCGCGCAGCACATCATAGGCTTCGTTGATTTCTTTGAACTTTTGCTCGGCGGTTTTGTCGCCTTGGTTTTTATCTGGATGATATTTCATCGCCTGTTGGCGATATGCTTTTTTAAGCTCGTCCGCCGAGGCCCCGCGCGATACGCCCAGAAGCTCGTAATAATCCGTCTTTGACATCCTAAAAACCCTTACTGACCAAGCGGCCCGATACATACTTATGAAGAACGCTGGCGATCAACGTCTGATAGGCCATACCTTCATGCTCCGCCATGAGTTTAAGCATCTCCAGATCGACGGCTGACAAGCGCAGCGTAATCCGCGCCTCCTTGGTCGACCGACCACGCGCAGATGGCAGACGCGCCATTCTGGCGATGGCCTCCTTGCGGCTTTTTTCGGACTTTAATTCGCCGCGCTGAAAAGCCCTAAGGATATCGAGGGTTTCTACTTTGTCGATCAGTGGGATTTTTGCCATTTTTGGGCCCTTTTGGGGTTAAATTTGTCGAATTTTGACGTGTTTTTTGTGTACTTTGTACATCCAATGTATGACATTTGTCAATGATTGCTCAACCCCCAATTCGCGGCATTTCCAACAGACCACCATTGAGAAACAACCTCTTTCAACCGCTTATGCGGCGGATCCATAGAGACAAACGACCCAAAACTCCGCAGCGGCGCGCGCCTCGAAATTTTATATGTTCTCCCCCCCCTCATCACACAAGAAACAAGCGGCCACTCATTCCCCGTTTTCCACAACGTAACGCCCGTCGAGGCTTCCCACACTTCCGCATGAAACTTGCGCCATGGAATAGCTTGAGCTCGTTGGATCAGCTCTTCCTGCGGATCTTCCTCCCGCCCGATTGAAACAACAGGAAGGATGTACCGCATCGTGGCAAAAAGAAAGGCGGCCTTTGGGAATTGCTTTTGAATACTCACGGCAAGCTGAACATCTTCAGGAAGTTTGGACTCGAGCAGCTGATGACTGGTTCTCAAATCCGTTCGAGTCTCAACAATATAGATGTTTTTGAAATAGCCCCGTGGACCATAGACCTGAAAAAAACCGCACCCCAGTTTGGCTTCCTCAATAAGCCTAATTTTGTCTGAAAGGAGTCCCTTTTCGTCTATGGCATAATAGCGAGGATCCGCATAATAAAGGGGGGCGAGATACTCCTGCCTCTCCCCGCCATTCACCCCGCGAAAATGAGCAAAAAAGCATAAACTGTAAGGAAACCGCTTAAACTGGGGAGGCACATGATCATACACGGCCACGACGTGTCGCGTCTTACTCATTGCCGCCCCCCTTCATCCCACGTCTTTTGACTTACGCTTTATCGTCTTTCACTTCCGTGAAATCCGCGTCAACAACACCGTCATCTTTCTTGGCTTCTGGCGACGCGCCAGCCTGCGCCGACTCTTGTTGGGCCTTGTACATGGCTTCGCCGATTTTCATGGCAACCTGCGTAAGCGCATCGGTCTTCGCCTTGATCACCGAGGCATCTCCTGAGTCAAGAACGCCCTTCAGATCCGTAATGGCATCTTCGGTCGCTTTCTTATCAGCGGCAGAAACCTTATCCCCGATCTCCGAAAGCGACTTTTCTGTCGAGTGAATCAATGCATCGGCATGGTTGCGCGCATCGACCGTTTCGCGGCGCTTTTTATCCTCGGCGGCATTGGATTCGGCCTCTTTGACCATGCGTTGTATATCCGCATCGGACAGTCCGCCGGAGGCCTGAATCTTGATCTGCTGTTCTTTGCCCGTCGCCTTATCCTTCGCCGTCACATGAACGATGCCGTTCGCGTCGATGTCAAAGGTAACTTCGATCTGGGGAATGCCTCGCGGCGCGGGAGGTATGCCCATAAGGTCGAATTGACCAAGCAATTTATTATCGGCGGCCATTTCGCGCTCGCCTTGGAACACGCGGATCGTTACCGCATTCTGATTATCTTCGGCGGTCGAGAATACTTGGCTTTTCTTCGTCGGGATCGTCGTATTGCGATCAATAAGACGCGTAAACACGCCTCCCAAAGTTTCAATACCAAGCGAAAGCGGCGTG
>CAYZXV010000265.1:0-2193 GCA_964482525.1 uncultured Rhodospirillaceae bacterium
CACAGCACGATTGCGCGGCAGTCGGATTGCATGATCCCCACCCTGTGCGGCCCAGAAATATCGGTGGCATCGACCAAGGCTTTTACGACACAGCTTACCGTTCTGCTGTGCCTTGCGCTGGCCGCAGCGCGGGCGCGCGGCGCCCTTTCGGCGGAGCAGGTTGCAGATTATGTTCGCGCGATGGGCGAAGTTCCCGCGAAGATCAACGAGGTCCTGCGCGAGGATCATAAGTATCAAGAACTGGCGCAGCATCTAACGGACTCGCGCGATGTGCTTTACCTTGGGCGAGGGACTCTTTTCCCGCTTGCGCTTGAAGGGGCTCTTAAGCTCAAGGAAATCTCGTACATTCATGCAGAAGGCTATCCGGCAGGTGAGCTAAAGCACGGGCCCATCGCGCTGATTGACGAGGCGATGCCTGTTGTTGTCCTTGCGCCGCATGATCGGCTTTTCGAGAAAACAGCCTCGAATATTCAGGAAGTGATTGCCCGCGCAGGGAAGGTCATTTTCTTCACGGATGAGAAGGGGCTTTCTCAGGCAACCTTCCGGCCCTATTGGACCATGAAGATGCCGGAGGTTCATCCTGTTGTTGCGCCAATCCTTTACGCCGTGCCGGTGCAGCTTTTGGCCTATTACACGGCGCTGGCGAAAGGTACGGATGTGGACCAGCCGCGCAACCTCGCAAAGAGCGTCACGGTGGAGTAAAAACAAGTAGGGCAGAAAGCATTTGTTTTCTGTCCCTTTCTTTGATACGATCCACACCATGATGAACAAAGGCATCACCGTTTTGACTTCTTATGACGCGGCGCGCTTCGGCGGCGCTTATGCGTTTACCTTTGCTTATTTCTGGCGTTAAGCCAGAACACACACGCTTTTCACCCACAATTTGGTTCTTATGCTCCTCCTTCTTCCCGAAGGGGACGCGTCTTTAAATTTTTTACTTTTTATGGTGCTGTGATGACTCAGGTTTCCCCCGAATGGACCCCCGCCTTATGGCGTACAAAACGTGCGCGCCAGCAACCGGTTTATCCCGATGAGCAAGCCTATGCCCGTGCGCAGGATAAGCTAAAGAAACAGCCGCCGCTTGTGTTTGCGGGCGAGGCGCGGCGTCTCAAAAAGGCGCTTGCGAAGGTTGCGCAAGGGCAGGCCTTTATGCTGCAAGGCGGCGATTGCGCCGAGAGCTTTGCGGAGTTCAATGCCAAGAACATTCGCGACTCCTTTCGTGTGATCTTGCAAATGGCCGTTGTGCTTACGTTCGGCGGCGGCATACCCGTCGTTAAGGTCGGGCGTATGGCGGGCCAGTTCGCAAAACCGCGCTCGGACGATATGGAGACGGTGGATGGTGTTAGCCTGCCAAGCTATCGCGGCGACATCGTCAACGGTCTTGCATTCACGCCGGAGTCGCGCATGCCCGACCCCATGCGCATGGTCGAGGCCTATCATCAATCGACATCAACCCTAAACCTGCTTCGCGCCTTTGCGCAGGGTGGCTATGCAGATCTGCATAAGGTGCATTGCTGGAATCTGGATTTCATCGCGGGTGATTTGCAGGCCCAGCGATACCGAGACCTTTCAAATCGCATTGGTGAGGCGCTTGATTTTATGAAGGCGTGCGGCGTGAACAGCCAAACGACCCCGGCAATCCGTGAGACAGACTTCTTCACCTCGCACGAGGCGCTGTTGCTGCCCTATGAAGAATGCCTGACTCGCGTCGATAGCACGACCGGCGATTGGTACGACGTATCGGCGCATATGCTGTGGATCGGTGAGCGCACGCGGGACCCTGATGATGCGCATGTCGCGTTCCTTGCAGGCGTCAAGAACCCCATCGGCGTGAAGTGTGGACCCAGCATGCAACCCGATGATCTGATCCGGCTGATTGATCGGCTGAACCCAGCAAATGAGCCGGGGCGTTTGACGCTAATCGCGCGGATGGGAGCAGAAAAGGTGGCTGCTTCGCTACCGCCCCTCTTGCGGTGCGTTAAGGCAGAAGGGCGCAACGTCGTTTGGTGTATTGATCCCATGCATGGCAACACGCAAAAGGTGCAGGGCAATTATAAGACGCGTAACTTCAACAAGATCCTTGAGGAGGTTCAGGGCTTCTTTACTGCCTGTCACGCAGAGGGCGTTTGGCCGGGTGGTCTGCATCTTGAGATGACTGGGCGCAATGTGACGGAATGCATGGGTGGCGCCTCG
>CAYZXV010000266.1:0-2189 GCA_964482525.1 uncultured Rhodospirillaceae bacterium
TTTGGGAGGGGGCTACTGCACCCCTCCCAATGGACGTGACGTGAGCGAAGCGAACTCATTTTTTCATCTCTGTTACACATCGCCAAAGTTATCCACAGGATTGGTCAAAAAGTGACCGGATAACCCAGGGTTTTTAGACATATAGGGGTACTACAGGAGGGGGCGAAAACCATGTTAAATTCAATAAGTTACAGAGGTTTTGCGTCACCGTTTCAGCGCAAAAGCGTCACCGTTTCAGCGTAAAACCGCCTTGAAGCGTCACCGTTTCAGCGCGGATATCTGAGTTATCCACAGCTTTCTGTGGATAAAATTGGCCTATGCTTTTCCTCAGAAAGAGCGATAGGAGAACAAGCCATGAGCGACGACAAAGACGGCAAAGACGACGATCTCGACAAACTCGTAAGACAGGCGTTGATGATCGAGGTGGAAGAGGCGCGGCAGGTCGGGGCCGTGGGCTTCATGGCCCGCGCCCTCACCCAGGCCACCATGCCGCACCGGAAAGCGGCGGGAAACGAGTTCGTCCGACGCAACGGGGCTTTTGAGCTCACCATCTTGGCGCCTTCGTCCGTAGGCTTGCCCTATGGATCCATCCCACGCCTGCTGCTGTCATGGCTCACAACGGAAGCCGTGCGGACCCGTTCACCTGTGCTGGAGCTGGGGCCTACCCTGTCGGCGTTCATGGCGGAATTGGGCTTGGCGCGGCGCGGGGGGGAACGGGGGGATATCACACGATTCCGCAACCAGACCCTGCGCCTGTTCTGCTCAACCGTGTTTTGCCGGTACCAGGACAAAACACACGACGCAGGCGGCAATCTCAATATCGTTGAAGATTACTCTTTGTGGTGGAACCCCAAAATACTGGATCAAATGCCGCTCTGGAAATCTACCGTTACGCTCGGCCATAGATTTTTTAACGAGCTTATTGACCGTCCGATTCCGGTGGATATGCGAGCGCTCAAGGCGCTCAAGCGCTCGCCGATGGCACTAGATATTTATTGTTGGCTGACCTATCGCCTGTTTTATCTGCGCAAGTCTACGGAAATCCCATGGCCTGCTCTGCAAATGCAATTCGGCGCGGATTACGGTCGGGAAAGGGACTTTAAAGCAGCTTTCCTGCAACACCTCCGGGCCGTCGTTGTTCTCTACCCGGAAGCCCAAGTTGAAGAGGGCGAGCAGGGTTTGCTGCTCAAGCCCAGCAAGCCGCATGTCGCACAGTTGCCCCCTCCGGCGTTGCCCAGGCTTAAAAACCCGCCCGCCCCGGAACTGCTGTTACCTCCGTTGGCCATTTATGAAGAAAATACCGAACCGTACCTGCGAACCCCCACTTACGAAATGGCAAGGAGAGCTGCGCCAGGGTGGGATATTTATGAACTCGAACGGCAATGGCGCGAGTGGATCGCCAAGAAGGGGCTACCGAAGAAGCCGGATGCAGCCTTTATCGCCTTTTGCCGGAAGAAAGCGGAGCGCAGGAAGTAAAATTTAAAAGTAGCCGAATCGATGTCCACTTGAGCAAGATTCAACGAGGAACATGATGATGACGTTACCGGCACCCTACGATAAACTGCCCCTTCCATTACAAAATACTTTGGTCCGATCACACATTGAAGCGGAGAAGGGATGGAAAGGATTGTCTTTACAAGATTATTTGAAAATGCGTAATGATGATGGCATTCTTGAGGTGATAAAAGCGGTCTATAACCGATGTTTAATCTGTCCCTCATTGTGGGGTCATATTGAAAGTATCGTCGGGGGCTGGACCTATCCGGCTGGACAGGACATTTCTCAAGGATTTAATTTCAATTGCGCCAATCCGGATGCCCTCCTGACCGTGCTCAAGTCCTCGGATAAATTCTGCCAAGATGGAACCAATTGTCATGGACCGAGAGACAGCTTTCGTGAATTGGTCAAAGCGGGATCGGGGTTACACGTTTGCGTGGTTCAAGCCAGCTCCCGGCTTAGCCACAAGCATGACATTCATATAGACAAGTTCCAAACCATCTGCGAGAAACAAAGCGACGGTTATTGTGACTATGCCTATCTTAATACCAATATGTTCAATCACATGAAAGATGTGGTCCCGTGGTGGGTCGGAGAACGCGCAAAAGAAGTTGGGAAAATCATTGCCGAACACCCACCGGAAAGAGGTCCGAAGTTTTGAAGTGTGAACGGCTGAACGGATTTCGAATCGC
>CAYZXV010000267.1:0-2172 GCA_964482525.1 uncultured Rhodospirillaceae bacterium
CAATAATCACGCACGCAAAATGAGTATGAAAAAAAGAAAGCGATAACACTTTATGTCACCGCGTCCGGGGTGTCATAAACAAAAAATGCGTGAAACGCTGTCCGCGTTTCACGCACCTCTATTTAAAGTCGCTACGTTGTTGTTTAGGCTTTTTTAGCGAGCGCGATTTTTTTCGCAGCCTTTGCAAGACGCGATGTTTTGCGCGAAGCTGTCTTGCGCTTCATCACGCCCTTGCTCACGGCGCGCGACAGAGCAGACTCCGCAACGCGTACTGCTTTCTTTGCTCCAGCAGCGTCGCCAGAAGCAATAACCTTCTCAGCGGCCTTGGCAGCCGAACGAACCGTCGAACGACGCGTGCGGTTTAATTCGTTTTTTTTCTCAGATTGACGGGCGCGTTTCGCGGCCGATTTATGGTTAGCCATTTTTGTTCCTTCAATTCTTCAGTTTTATCCTTTCGCGAGGCACCGAAGCACCCCTCTTCCGGCCTTTATCCGAAAGGGAAAAGCGAGGCGGATTCATACGCAGGAAAGCCCCTGGGGTCAAGGAGAAATAAGGCCCTTTACAGCCATAGGGTTAACGTCCCTTTTCGGTTAATATGGCCGTAAGTTCGAACGGGGTTTCCACAAGGGTCTCTGCCCCCGCTTCCGTTAACTCTTCATGGGCCCCATACCCCCACAAAACACCAATAGAAGCCGTGCCGTTTCTCTTTGCCCCCATCATATCGTGGGCCCTGTCTCCAACCATCACTACTTGGTCCGCTGTAACCCCCTGCCCCACCAAAGCGCGCGCGATCACTTTATCCTTCTCCCCGTCCTTACCAAGCGTATTCGCGCCGTAAACGCCGCTAAAGTAGGGAGAAAGGTTAAAATGCTTTAAGATTTCAATACTGATATCTTCGCGCTTAGATGTTGCGACCGCGAGCGTATATTTGTCACCCAAAGCCTCAAGCATCTCAACGATGCCGTCATACACCTTGTTATGAATAATGCTGGCCTTTTTTTCGATCATCCAGAACATGTAATGTTCTACCGCTTCTTCGATCTTATCCTCTGACACGCCCATACGGACAAGATTGCCCCGCAGAGGCGGACCAACAAAACTGCGCAAAACCGCATCATCGGGCACATCGACCTTCATTTGCTGCGCCGTGTATCGGTACGAATCTACAATTCCTGGTGCCGAGTCGGTAAGCGTTCCGTCCAGATCGAAAAAGATGGTTTGAATAGTCACCCTGAAAACTCCCCTATGTTCAAAAAAAAGGCCGGGGCGATCCTATCGTCCCGACCTTTTTCTTTATGAAGCATGATTACGCCGCATTTTTGCGCGCGTCCAGATCGCTTTGCGTTTCAATCGCAGCCTGCGCAGCGGCAAGGCGGGCAATCGGCACGCGATAAGGCGAACAGGAAACATAGTTTAGCCCTACACGATGACAGAATTTCACCGAGTTTGGATCGCCCCCGTGTTCGCCGCAAATGCCAAGCTTGAGGTTCGAGCGCGTCGCACGGCCCCGTTCGGCAGCAATCTTGATGAGTTCGCCCACACCATCCTGATCAATGGTGACAAAGGGGTCTTGCTCAAGAACATTTGTGCGATAGTAATCCGGCAGGAATGATCCCGCATCATCACGCGAAAGGCCAAACGTCGTTTGCGTCAGGTCGTTGGTGCCAAAGCTGAAGAACTCCGCCGTCTGGGCAATCACCCCGGCCTGAAGCGCCGCACGGGGCAGCTCGATCATCGTGCCGACCATGTATTCAAACGTGACACCGGCATCCTTCATCATCTGCTCTGCCGTCGCGCGCACCATCTTCTCAAGAATATCCAGTTCCTTCTTGAGCGCGATCAGCGGGATCATGACTTCCGGCAGAACCGTCTTGCCTTGCTTCTTCATCGCGATGACCGCGCCAAAAATCGCGCGCGCCTGCATTTCATAGATTTCCGGGTAAGAAATCCCAAGGCGGCACCCACGATGACCAAGCATTGGGTTGGCTTCATGCAACATCGCGGCGCGCCGTTCAACCTGCGCAACCGAAAGACCGGCACCCCTGGCAACATCTTCCATCTCGCCTTGTGTCTTGGGCAAGAACTCGTGCAGCGGCGGATCAAGCAAGCGGATCGTAACCGGCAGACCATCCATGATGGTAAACAGGTCCTCGAAATCCTTTTGCTGATAGG
>CAYZXV010000268.1:0-2154 GCA_964482525.1 uncultured Rhodospirillaceae bacterium
ATAGCTGCGCTCGGCCCGACCCGACTACGCGACGTTGAGGAAGCGCAAGCCATTATCGTCAACACCGCAAAAGACCTCGCCAACAGGGGCGAAATCACCATCGCTAAGGACAATGGTGAAGACGAGTTGATTTATTGAT
Source organism: uncultured Rhodospirillaceae bacterium (assembly GCA_964482525.1). Taxonomy (GTDB): domain Bacteria; phylum Pseudomonadota; class Alphaproteobacteria; order UBA9219; family UBA9219; genus UBA8914. The sequence continues at coordinate 140 of CAYZXV010000268.1, forward strand.
GACCATGGAACGTGTGGACCCCTCTGTGACCAAGATTGAAAACCCTGATGCACGAAAGTTCCTGTTTGATCTGTCGTTCGACGACGATCTAGGGCGGCTTTCCAAAGCAGCAGAACGCAAACGGCCAATCTTTACCCAAGAGCAGGTCGACGCCGCCTGTGAAGAAGCCCGTAGAGTCGGCCACGCAGAAGGCATGCAAGCGGCAGGGCAAAGCCAACAACAAAGCATGAACCTTCTTCTGATGGATATCGAGCGGCGGTTGGCTGCCGTCATGGAAGAATCAAACCGACAGGTCCAGGATCAGACACAAAGTTTTCAGCACTTAGCACTGGCGATAGCAAAGAAGATATTACCTTCCTATGCTGCCCGTCATGGACTTGGCGAAATCGCAAGCATCCTTTCAAAAGTGTTTGCGGAAATGGGGCGAGAACCTCGCCTTGTCTTCCGCGTTTGCGAGGCACAATTCGACGAGGCGAAAGCTCGTATTGAAACCTTGGCCGCGCAAACGGCCTATGCTGGCAAACTTGTTATACTGGGGGATCCAGAAATTGGCATGTCAGAATGCCGCATCGAATGGGCTGACGGCGGCATAGAACGGGATATGAAAAAGCTGTGGCAGGACATTGACCGAGTCCTAGGAGAAACCCACGAAACCGCCCTACCCACTATCGACACAGAATCTAAACCTCAAGCAACACCCGCGCCAATGGGAGACGAATCATGAGCGAAGACGAAAGCCTTACCTTGTCCGAACTGGAACCCTCGGCTGGCGAAACATCGCGTATGGAAGCCGCAACAGTCAACGATTTGGATGCCGTTTACGGTATCCCGGTCGAGGTCGCAGCCGTCCTTGGCAAAGCAACGATGCCAGTGAGCAGCCTTCTGAAACTCGGTCGCGGCGCGGTCATTGAGTTGGACCGCAAGGTCGGCGAAGCCATTGACATCTATGTAAACAACCGTCTTGTCGCTCGTGGAGAAGTCGTGGTCGTCGAAGACAAGCTCGGAATAACTATGACAGAAATCATCAAGGCCGAACGAAACTAGTTCGCTGAGCAAAGCAGAAGCAGAAAAACGGGTGAAATCATGAGACTTTTAATTGTCGGGTATCTTCAGGGGCACATCGCCACCGCAGGCCAACTCGCCAAAAGCCGAGGCGCAAAGGTCTCTCACATCGAAAGTGTTGATGGCGCTCTAAATGCTCTTCGAGCAGGGCAAGGCGCAGACCTTGTGATGTGTGACGTTGAACTTGAGATAGGCCGCCTGATCGAAAGTCTTAAGTCCGAACGCATCAGTGTGCCCATCGTCGCATGTGGTATCGGGACGGATGCAAACGCAGCCGTGCGGGCTATTCGTGCGGGCGCAAAGGAATATGTTCCCCTCCCTCCCGATGCCGACCTTATCGCCGCCGTACTGCAAGCCGTCGCGGAAGAAGACACGACCTTTATCGCGCAAGACCCCCTTATGAAGCCAGTCTTACAACTGGCTGAACGCGTGGCAAACAGCGATGCCTCGATCCTAATTACCGGGGAGTCAGGCACGGGCAAAGAGGTCATGGCACGCTTTATTCACCGGAAAAGCCGCCGCGCAAACGCTCAAATGGTTAGCGTGAATTGCGCTGCCATCCCAGAGAATCTTCTGGAATCCGAGTTGTTTGGTCACGAAAAAGGGGCTTTTACCGGTGCGATTGCTCGCCGCATCGGGAAATTTGAAGAAGCGAACGGCGGCACATTGCTTCTAGATGAAATCAGTGAAATGGATTTGCGTTTGCAGGCTAAACTTCTTCGCGCGATTCAGGAACGCGAGATTGATCGGGTTGGTGGCACGACTCCAGTCAAGGTTGATATCCGTCTGATTGCAACATCAAACCGCAATCTCGAAGACGAAGTCCGGGCCAAACGTTTTCGCGAAGATTTGTACTATCGTCTAAATGTTGTAAGCGTCCACATGCCCCCTTTGCGCGAACGACCCCATGATATCGCGCCGCTTGCTAATTATTTTGCCAAAAAATATGCTTC
>CAYZXV010000269.1:0-2150 GCA_964482525.1 uncultured Rhodospirillaceae bacterium
AAACCCAATCAAACGCAAAACGCGACCCAGGACCCGTGCGTAGGTTGACTTCGTTCGTGCGAAGCGAAGCAAAACGCGGCAGGGGAAGGCCTGAAGTGTTGATGGTTTCTTCCTGCGTGGCTTGGCCAAAAGCCACACCACCCAAGGAACAAAGCATGAAAAAAACGCAAAAACCGAACCGAAGGCGTACCAAACGAACCATCCTGTCTTCTCACTTGAAAGGGGGCACAGGTTAAGGGAAAACCCGATAAAAAACCAGAGCCACAATACGATCTTAATCATTTTTTTGCTCTCTTGGAGTGAAATCAGGCTTCCCGTCTTAAAAAGGTTTTTTCCATCCTGTGACCAACGCATCGACCCGGCTCTTTATCATTCCGGCCCTGTTCCTCGCCGTGTTTACAGGGCTGTTCGCGTATGTCGAGTTTCGAAAGATAACAAACAACGAATTGGTTCGCGAAACGATCAACGATCCTGTGGGGCAGATGGCGGAAAAGGTAGAACACGCCGCCTGGACGCTTAGCCGCACTATTGACACTTACCTATGGCTTTCGATTCAAGAACGTCGGTCGAAGGAAGAGGCTCTTCGCAAGGCCATGGATGATTTGGAGCGGTTTGAATCCTTTCTGTCATCATACATTCTTGCGGACCCTGTTCGGGCCGATGGTTATATCCAAGAGTTAGACAAGCTCGCACTTTTGCGAGAAGACGGGCGCCGCCTTTATCAAACGCTTACGCAACGCGGTGACATCGATGACGAAGTTCTGAACGCCTCGAAACGCATGGTCATGGCAATTATTGATGCCGCGAACCAAGTCAGAGAGAGCGCGGCCCAAAAACATCAGCATAAAGCCAGCATTCTATTAGCTGAAATCGGAAAAGATGAAAAGCGTCGGGCCCTTCTTATAGTTTTTATCATCGTTCTAGGGTTTGCGCTTGTTATTGTTCTTCTTGATGCGGTGTACCATTATAAGGCGAACGCCGAACGCGCTTTTGCGGCAGAGCGCAACAACGCCTTGTTTGCGGCAGCACTTCAGAATACGCGTGTTGGGGTCTTGATCCGGGATATGCGCGGGACGACAAAGCCGGTTGTTTTTGTGAACGAAGCTTTTATCGCCCTCACGGGTTATGCTTTTGAAGATTTAGGGGCAAGCAGTAGTGAGTTTTTGTTCGGGTGGAATACGGACGCTGGCATCAAAACGGCGTTTCGCCGTGCCGTCAGCCTTCGGGAATCTGCGACGTTTGTCTGTCAGCTTTATCGTAAAGATGGTTCGCCCTTTTGGTGCGAGTGGCACCTTAGCCCCTTGGGTGGTCCAGAGGGTGGCGCGGATTACTACGTCAGCTTGTTTAATGACATCACGGCGTTCCGTCAGACGCAGGAGGAGCTTATTCAGGCGAAATCCATGGCCGAGCAAGCCAGCGCAATAAAAACAAGCTTTCTGGCGATGATGAGCCATGAAATCAGGACGCCAATCAATGGCGTGTTGGGCGTTTTGAAATTGCTTCAAGGCACAGCCTTGGATGAAGATCAGCGTCACTTACTTGGGATCGCAAAAACGTCTAGTGCGGCCTTGCATGGCATCATCAATGATATTCTTGACTATGCCAAAATGGAGGCAGGGAAGATTGAGATTTTTCCAGAGCCGTTTGCCATTCGTGATCTAGTAAAGGAAATTGTTGATTTTAGTCAGTCTTTGGTCGGCGAAAAGAATCTTGTTGTCGATTATCGTGTGCAAGATGATTTGCCTGCGTATTTCATGAGTGATCCGTCGCGTGTGCGTCAGGTTTTGCTTAATTTGATCTCAAACGCGATCAAGTTTACGGATTCCGGCTCGGTCCAGGTTCGTGTGCGGTCTATGATGGATCAAGATATTGATGGCGAGCCGGGGTATTTGCTTCGTTTTGAGGTTCAGGATACTGGCGTTGGTATATCTCCTGACGATCAAGCTCATCTGTTCAAAGAATTTAGTCAGATTGAACGGTCCTTCACGCGCCGTTATGGTGGCACCGGCCTTTGTTTGGCAATTTGTCGTCGGCTTGTTATGATGCTTGGCGGAGAAATCGGCGTGGAGAGCCAGATTGGCATGGGAAGCAAGTTTTGGTTCATGCTTCCTATGCGTCAAGTCAATAAAGAAGATGTTGAGTCGAGTCTT
>CAYZXV010000270.1:0-2145 GCA_964482525.1 uncultured Rhodospirillaceae bacterium
CAATGATTTATATCTGTCGGCTGTACGTGGTTTTTTATCACCCCCGTTCCCTCGTTTAAATAACCCACAAAACGCTTCAAAGGGGTAACATCCATGATTTTCTCCCCCTTTGAAACCATGGTCGCCTTTCGCTACTTGCGCGCGCGCAGGCAGGAGGGGTTTATCTCGGTCATCAGTTGGTTTTCGCTGATTGGTATTGGCCTTGGCGTCGCGACGCTCATTATCGTTATGTCGGTGATGAACGGGTTCCGCGCGGAATTGTTCGACCGCGTACTCGGCCTTAACGGACATCTGACCGTAACGGCTTCCGATCGCTATCCCCTTACCCAATATGACGGGCTCGTTGAAAAGCTCAAACAGGTCGATGGCGTTTTAGAGGTCTCCCCGGTTGTCGAAGGTCAGGCGCTTATTACCTCAAACGGTGCAGCGACCGGTGCCATGGTGCGCGGCGTTCTACCGGATGTGTTTGCGCGCAGAAAAATCATCGCCGATCACATTACGCAAGGCTCTCTTGCAAACTTTACGGGGGATGGCGTTGCCATCGGCTCACGCATGGCGATGCGCCTTGGTCTTCGTGCAGGGGATCAACTCACCCTCATCTCACCCAGCAGCAAGGCTACTGTGTTTGGGTCTGCCCCCCGCATGAAGTCCTATACCATTGCGGCGGTTTTCGATGTTGGGATGTACGAGTACGATAACGGGTTCGTGTTTGTTCCCCTTGAGGCAGCAAAAACCTTCTTTCGCACGTTGGGCGGCGTTCATGGGATCGAACTGTTCATCACGCAACCCCACCACTTTAACGCCATTAAAGATCGCGTTTTTGAGGCCCTGACCAACACCGACACCCGCCTTATCGACTGGCAACAAAGTCATTCAAGTTTTTTTACAGCGCTTCAGGTTGAAAAGAATGTGATGTTCTTAATCCTCACCATGATCATTCTTGTTGCGGCCTTTAACATCATTTCCGGCCTTATTATGCTCGTAAAGGATAAAGGGCACGATATCGCGATCCTACGCACGATGGGGGCAAGCCGCAAAAGTATTATGAAAATTTTCTTTCTTGCGGGGGCATCCATCGGCGTTTTCGGCACGATCTTTGGCTTGGCTCTTGGTGTCGCCTTTACGCAGAACATCGAACATATTCGCCAATTCCTTCAACGCCTGACCGGCACCGATCTCTTTTCGGCTGAGATCTACTTCCTCTCAAATCTACCAGCCATCATGGACCCAGTTGAGGTTGTTCAGGTTGTCGCCATGGCCCTTGTTCTTTCATTTCTTGCTACACTCTACCCTTCTTGGCGCGCGGCGCGGCTCGATCCCGTGGAGGCATTACGTTATGAGTGAGATCGCCCTTCATCTGCAAGATGTTCGCCGCAGCTTTCTTCAAGCTGACAACCGCCTTGATGTGTTAAAGGGCTGTACGCTGACCGTTCACAGGGGCGAAAAAGTCGCCCTTATCGGTCCCTCTGGCGCAGGGAAATCGACTCTTCTTCATATCGCTGGTCTTCTTGAAAAAGCTGACGAGGGCACAATTATGATCGGCGATACCCGCGCCGATGGTCTTGACGACAATGGGCGGACCTCTCTTCGGCTCAGTAAAATAGGCTTTGTCTATCAATACCACCATTTGCTTCCCGAGTTTTCAGCCCGTGAAAACATCATCCTGCCCCAAATGATCGCAGGCACCTCACGCAACGAGGCCAAAGACCGCGCGGACGAACTCCTTGTTGCCGTGGGCCTAAGCGCCCGGGCCGATCACCGCCCTGCCCAACTTTCCGGCGGAGAACAACAACGCATAGCCATCGCACGCGCCTTGGCCAATCGCCCAACCATTCTTATCGCCGATGAACCAACTGGGAATCTTGATCCGCATACAGCAGAACTCGTTCGCGGCATGTTAGAAGAAATCATTGAGAATCAAAATGTTGGCATCCTTATGGCCACGCATAATCTTGACCTCGCGCGTCGGATGGACCGTTTTTGTGAGTTAAAAGAGGGCGTTATATTTGAATAATCCCTTTTTTATATAGATTTTTCTTATAAAAGACATAATTATACTACTAAAATGAGGGATCAAGAACGCTTGACAGCGCAAACGCTTGGCCCCATACAGGCCCCTCTTCAAATGGCATACCTTAGGAGCTT
>CAYZXV010000271.1:0-2142 GCA_964482525.1 uncultured Rhodospirillaceae bacterium
AATGCCCAACGAATATCATCGAGCGGAATCGGACAATCGGGCGGCACATCGACCAGTAAGCGCCTAATGCCGGGAGGAGTATGAATAAATCCGACAGAAGGCAATGGTACAATGCGAATCCGTAACAACTTATCGCCGTCTCCCGCATTGCATCCGACGAGAGAGCGCGTATAAACTTCGCGAGCCTTCTCCTTGCTTCTTGCCCATGAGGTTTTTCCTTGAACACGCTTCCCATCCGCATTTACTACGAAGACACCGACGCGGGCGGTGTGGTGTATTACGCCAATTATTTGAAATATGCCGAACGGGCGCGGACCGAATGGTTCCGGGTGGCCATTTGCCGGGAGGGGCCGCTATGGGGGCCTCAAGACCCCATTTTCGTCGTTCGCCACTTAGAGGCCGATTATCGGGCCCCGGCGCGGCTCGATGATTGCCTTACCGTAACAACCGACCTTATCCATATAGGCGGGGCGAGCCTGGAGGTGCACCAAAACATCATCCGTGGCCAAGATGTTCTGGTTGCCATAAAAGTGACACTAGTTGCGGTTACGCAGGACGGAAAGGTCTTGCGCATACCCCCCGATTGGCGGCAAAAGCTTGAGGCCCAAAGGGCTTGCCCTGATTCATAGTGCGTTTACGGAGCGTTAGTTATGGAACCTCAAGTTATCGACCAGGTGAAACTCGCCGGGTCTGTGGCCCCTATCGATATGTCGATTTTTGGCCTTTTCGGCCATGCGGACATGGTGGGCAAGGCCGTCATGATCGGCCTCATTATTATCTCGGTGTTCACGTGGGGGCTGATTTTTGACAAGATTTCAAAGATTTCTCGCCTTAAGAACCGTGCGGATTTTTTTGAAGAGCGGTTTTGGAACGCAGGTTCCCTTGATGCCCTTTATGAGAAAATCAAGCGTCCCGCTGACCCCATACAGGCCGTGTTTGTGGCTGGCATGAAGGAATGGCGCAGTGCCAGTGAAAAGGGGCTTCTTGCAACGCCGCAGGGCAGGGTGAGCATTCAGGCGCGCATCGATCGCGTGCTTCAGGTGACGATTGGTCGCGAGATGGCGCTGGTTGAAACATGGATGACGTTCTTGGCTTCGGTCAGCTCCATTGCGCCGTTTATCGGTCTGTTCGGCACAGTGTGGGGCATCATGCACAGCTTTATCGGCATCGCGCAGGCGCAAAACACCTCGCTCGCCGTTGTGGCGCCGGGTATTGCCGAAGCTCTTCTGGCCACGGCCATCGGCCTTGTCACCGCCATTCCTGCAACAGCAGCGTACAATAAGTTCTCGACAGAACTCGGGCGTTATGGCGCGCGACTTGAAAACTTTGCGAATGATTTTATGGCGACCTTGTCGCGCAACATGGAAGAACACTAAATGGCAGGCGGCACAGTTCAAATGAGCGGGGGGCGGCGAGGGCGCCGCGGTGGTTATCGCCCCATGGCGGATATCAATGTCACGCCGCTCGTCGACGTCATGCTGGTTCTTTTGATCGTGTTTATGATTACCGCGCCGCTTTTAACGGTCGCGGTTCCTGTTGATTTGCCAAAAGCGCAAGCTCAGTCGGTCAAACAAGATAAGGAGCCGCTTGTTATTTCGATTGATGCCAAGGGCAATGTCTATCTTCAGGAATCCAAATCTGAGCTTGATGTGTTGGTGGCCAAGCTTCAGGCGATCACAGGGGCGAACCCCGAAGCTCGTATTTTCGTGCGCGGCGATCAGGGCGTACCCTATGGCCGCATCATGGAGGTGATGGGTACCATCAATGCCGCTGGCTATTCGAAGGTTGCGCTGGTTGCCGAACTGCCGACACCCAAGCCGACCAAGAAGGGGAAAGGGAAATAAAGGGGCAAGGGCCTGGGGTCTAGGGTCTAGGGGATTCCAGTTTCTTCCTCGACCCAGGACCCTAGTCCCTAGTCCCTTCTTCAAGTCATGAACCACATGCATCACGACGATCTGCGCAACCCGATGATCATCTCGACGACGCTTCACGTCGCGCTGATGTTGTTCATGTATTTTGGGTTGCCGTCGTTGTTTAAGCCGCCGCCTGCGCCGCCATGGCGGCCTGTGCCGGTGGATATTGTGGAAATTGGCGAGATCACCAATACGCGCATCAAACAGGATGTCGAGGAAAAAGCGGCAC
>CAYZXV010000272.1:0-2129 GCA_964482525.1 uncultured Rhodospirillaceae bacterium
GACGCCGCGATTGCGGCGAACGAGAATGCTTGGTCCAGCAAGCCATGATGATCGATGTTCGTGAGTTACGGATTCAACTGGATGATTTATATCGACAATGCGTAGAAAAGAAACCGGCATTTGATGCGCTGGTAACTCGTTTAGCGGAACAGACCGGGAGCAAGACCTTGCTGGTTCCGCTGAAGGAAGCCGACCGGGCGTTGCAAAAAGCAGTCTCATTATTGGGCGGGAAACTGGATGGTCTAACCGATGTTTTACGGGCAACGCTCATCTTTGAAAAAACAGAAGATGTGGTCGCTGCACACAACTGGCTGTTAAAGCAACTCCCCGTTTTACGGGAACGCAACCTTTACCAAGACGAGGTTTCCGTCTCGGACGGATACCGTGATGCGAAAATTGATTTCTATTTTGACGGGATTCCTGTCGAGTTACAATTAAACACCCAAAACATGTTGGCGGCTAAAGAAAAAGCGCATGGACTTTATGAGGAAAAACGTCAGTTACTCGCGGGAAAGCGGACAAACAAACAGTTATCGACAGACCAAAAGCGCCGAATGCGAGACTTGGACCGTCAGATGCGTATGATTTACCGAGAGGCAGAATGATATGTTTACTCCTCAGCTCGTTGATCTTCCCTTTGATGCACTCGAAAAATCGGATGTGATTTTTTGGGATGTGGATTTTATTCCTGTTGTCGATTTGATGGATGAGCATTTCGGGGTGGTTGCACTTGATAATCCGGTTCGGACTTTTCCTTGTGAAGAGGCTTACCTGAAAGGCGTTGAACTGACTCGTGAGCAGTTTGTCCAGCGATTCCCTCAAGTTGCCCAACGATTTCTGAGTCGGAATACGCCCTTGCGCCATGCCGCCTGATCAGCGCGTCGAGGATGACGAGGCGTTGGTAGCGGCGCAACGCAGGCGGACGTCTTCGGTGCTGGAGAATAGAATCTCACCGTATTCACTGCGAGGATGACGGCTATGCTCAAGGTCTACGAAGAAATTATCAATTTTATCGCGGCTGGCGTCAGCCCCGGCGATATCTCTACTTTCACCCCATCGAGCGAATGTCGGGAGCGGGTGGTGGACTTGCTCTCCCGGGAAAAGACCGGCGCATTGTCTGCTGAAGAAAAGAACGAACTGGAGCATTATCTCCAAATTGAGCACTTAATGCGTTTGGCCAAGGCCCGCGCCCGTCAGTGCCTGGCGCTGCGTCAATATTGAATAACGCTTAAGGTCGCTTGTTGGCGTATTCCAGGCTTCTGTTTGATGACAATCTCAACATCCTGGTTGAGAGCGTTGAGGAATCGAAAAAGCCGATCGGTAGAGAACTCCCTGAGCTGGCCGCGTATCAGTTTGGAAACTTTTGGTTGGTCAATGCCTAACAAAGCCGCCGCTTGTACTTGCGTTAGATTTTGTTCTTCGATGAGTTCGGCGATACGTTGGGCAAGGCGCGATTTGGCAAGAGCCTCCTCTGGGTTGGGGTGGCCGATATCGGCAAACACGTTACCGCTACTTTCTTCAACTTCAATCGTTTTAGTCATGATCACGGCCCCTCTTTTTGACGCCACTCGCTGTAGTGCTCTTCCGCCTTTTTTAACCGACTTTTGATCAATTCGATTTCCTGCCTGGGTGTTTTGATTCCCTTTTTTGATTTCTTTTGAAAAGCATGAAGAGCATAGACCGCACCCTCAAAACGAACCGTGTAAACCGCTCGGTAGGTATCTCCAGCAGAGTCCTCAACGATTTCCAGAACGCCTGCGCCGCCAAAACCTGAAAGGGGCTTGGCGTCTTGATGCTTCTTTCCTTGCTGAGCAATATCCAAAGCATGACCCATCATATCCTGAACATCATCAGGAAACTCTTTGAGGTCACGCCTGGTTGACCCGATCCAAAAAAGCGGTTTTCGTGTACCGGTCGTCATGATATGCCAATAGTAGCATATTTTGTCAATCGGTCGAGTGGCATTGGGGGCCATCGTGTGATATCCGCAGCGTGCTGGACTCAACGCAAATGACAGGGAAAGTCGAATATCTCTAGCCTGGGATTTTCATGGAATGCCAACAAAAACGGCGACCCGCAGGCCGCCGTTTCCACTGCTTCAAGAATCCTGGCGATCAGGCCCGCCGCCG
>CAYZXV010000273.1:0-2116 GCA_964482525.1 uncultured Rhodospirillaceae bacterium
CAATCCTAGATTACGTCGCCCTCACCCAGAAATGTGATATTTCCCACATCCTGCCACCTCGCCAGATTAGTCACGCGCCCGTGATGGCGATGGACGCCGCCACCCGCCGCAACCTTGAGATCACCCACACCCTTGCGGGCGAGAAGCGCGGCGCGCTTCTCGCGACCATTGATCGCACACTCACCAACGCCGGGGCCCGGCTGCTCACCGCCCGGCTGTCCGCGCCGCTCACCGATGTCGCCGCTCTCGCGCGCCGTCATGATGCCGTGGCCTTTGGTGTGGACCGCCCCGCCCTGCGCCATGCGATCCGCACGGAATTAGCCCACACGCCGGACTTAGAGCGTGCGCTTGCGCGCCTTATGCTTGGGCGCGGAGGGCCGCGCGATTTGGCCGCCGTGCGCGATGCCATGAAGAGCGCCGCAGCGTTGCGTAGCGCGCTGCTCGCCCTGCCCGCAAACGAACTCCCAAACGAGCTCGCGCAGGCGCGGCAAGATTTGGGCGAGTACAGCGTCCTTCACGACAAACTTGCCCGCGCCCTTGCCGCCGATCTGCCGCTGCTTGCCCGTGACGGCGGGTTCATCGCGGCGGGCTATTGTCCCCAGCTTGATGAGCTTGTCGCTCTGCGCGACGATGGCCGCCGCCTGATGGCGGGCCTCCAGCAAACCTATGCGGGCGCGGCGGGCGTTTCGAACCTGAAAATCAAGCATAATCAAGTGATCGGCTATTATATCGAGGTCCCGCCGACCCAAGCCGATAAGCTCTTCGCGCAAAAAGAATTGTTCATCCACCGCCAAACGCTGGCGGGCGCGGTGCGCTTTACAACCGTGGAGCTTTCAGAGGCCGAGCGTAAAATCAGCGAAGCCGCAGGCAAGGCGCTGGCCGTTGAAGCGCAACTCTTCGCCGATCTTGTGAAGGATATCGAAGTTCAGCATAAAAACCTGCGCCAAACGGCGGAGGCGCTGGCCGTCCTTGATGTCACCATGGCGCTGGCCGAACTCGCTGCGAGTGAAGATTATACGCGGCCCCTGATCGATGAGAGCCTCGCTTTCTCCATCACAGGCGGTCGCCACCCGGTCGTCGAACACGCCCTGAAAACAAACGGATCGGGCCAGCCGTTTGTCGGCAATGACTGCGATCTGGGCGCGGCGCGGCGGCTTTGGCTGCTGACCGGACCGAATATGGCCGGTAAATCGACGTTTCTACGGCAAAATGCGCTTATTGCGCTGCTCGCGCAAATGGGCAGTTTTGTGCCCGCCAAAAGCGCCCATATCGGGGTCATAAGCCGCCTCTTCAGCCGCGTCGGCGCGGCGGACGACCTCGCGCGCGGCCAATCGACCTTTATGGTCGAGATGGTCGAGACCGCCGCGATCTTGAACCAAGCGGACGAACGCTCTCTTGTGATCCTTGATGAAATCGGACGCGGCACGGCAACCTATGACGGCCTGTCGATTGCGTGGGCGACCATCGAGCATCTGCACGAGGTCAACCGCTGCCGCACGCTCTTCGCCACCCATTATCACGAGCTGACGGAACTCGCCGCGCAATTGCCGAACCTCGCCTGTATGACCATGGCGATCAAGGAATGGGAAAAGGAAATCATCTTCCTGCATAAGGTGATCGCAGGCACCGCCGACCGATCCTATGGGATTCATGTGGCGCAAATGGCGGGCCTGCCCCGCGCGGTGATCAGCCGGGCCGAGACGATCCTTGCAGGCCTTGAAAGCGGCAAAACAGCCAAGAAACCTGCCGATTTGGTCCAGAATCTTCCCCTTTTCGCGGTTTCGATGGCTGAAAGCACACCGAAAAAACCAGATTCGCCCGTTTTAGACACGATTCGTGACCTGAATCCCGACAACCTCACCCCCAAAGAAGCGTTAGAGACGCTGTATCGGCTGAAGGAGATGATGGATTAGGGTCCAAACTCAATGGGAACCATGCCCTTTGAGACAAAAAATAGACCCGCATAAAATTCATAACCAGTTGATATATAACGTTATTAGATTTTTTATGGTTAACGCACATTTTTATATTGACTTCGAAACGTTTTTTATGGTATTGACAAATTAAGTCTTACTGCGCCCAAAATCAGCACAAGACGATAAAGGTTCCCTTTCCC
>CAYZXV010000274.1:0-2106 GCA_964482525.1 uncultured Rhodospirillaceae bacterium
TACAAACACTTCGCCATGTTCAGTCGGGTTCATGGTGCCCGCGTCCACATTAAGGTAGGGATCAATTTTTACCAAGTTCACTTTGAACCCTCGCTGTCGCAAAATAAGTCCGATACTTGAAGTGGCGATTCCTTTGCCGACGCCGCTCATCACTCCTCCTATCACGAAAATATATTTGTGGCGTCTGCTTTGATTCGTCATACCCCGTAGTAGAATTTCAATTTGTTAAATTTTCCCATTCTCATAATAATACTCCCTTAAGCGGAGTTTAAGCAACCGACGACCTTGAGTAGTTTTAAGGTAGCCTTCTCTCCGCTTCGCGTCATCTTTGTTTAAGCACGCCTCGTAATATATAAGTTTCCAGGGTGTAAAACGCCTTGTTGAAAAATTTAACTTCTGATTATGTTCTTGAATTCTTCTCTTAAGATCTCTGGTGTACCCAATATACAACTCTTTGTTTTTCACTCCCTCCAACACATAGACATAGAACATAATCAAATTGAAATTTCACTACGGGGTCATACTTTCAAATATTTTCGAACGGCAAAGTAAGAAGAAACCGAGCCGAGGACAATTCCCGCTCCCACGAGATACAAGAAGAATTGCGGGAAGTGAGAGAGATAATACGAAAAGATACTGAAACCATCAAGCCACGAGGCAATTTTTGAGCTGGTGAAATAACTCACCGGGTAAAAGACAAGGAGTGTCACTATGCCCGCGAGCGCACCAGACATAATGCCGGTCACGATAAATGGCCCTCTAATATACATATTATTTGCACCCACTAGTCGCATGACCGCTATTTCATCACGTGCGGTATAAATCGCAAGTCGAATAGTCGCGTAACAAATAATAATCGAGGCAACAGAAAAAAGGAGTACAATAAGCAAACCAGCGCGCTCAGTGGTTCGTATGGCTTTCGTAAGTCGTTCGATGACGGTCTTGTTCTGGAAGTAGTTAATACGATCAATAATTCCTCCTGAATTGTCTGCAGAGTATGCGCCGCCGGTCGTACCAAGGAAGTTCACAATGCTCTCATACTGTTCTGGAGTTTTCGCCTTTACGGCAAGCGATGCACCGAGTGGGTTTTCTCCTAGTTCTTCGAGTGCCTGAAGCGTGAGCTGATCATCTTTGTGGCGTTCTTGGAACAGAAGAAAAGCATCATCACGACTGGTATAGTCCACGCGTGCAACTTCTGGTAGAAGTTCAAGCTTATCTTTAAGAGCAAATATCGCTGGCTCTTCAGCAGTGGTGATGAAATAAATATTAACGTCAACTTTGTCTTGAATTGACGTAAGAGTATGTGAGAGAAGTGCCGATACAAACATGAGGAATCCAAGAATCATGAGAGTAACAGTCATAATGAGCACGGTCGCACCAGACACCGCCCCTCCACGCACAAAGTTCTTTGCTCCACCCACGAGTATTCTTTTTGTTTGCATTCCGATCATATATTATAGTATGTAACTTCCATTAGGATCGTCACGTATCACCTTTCCCTTTTCCATAGTCACCACACGGCGTCCCATCGCGTCCACAACACCTTTATTGTGTGTGGTAATGATAACGGTAGTGCCAAGCTGATTAATTTTTTTCAAAATCTCAATGACATCATACGTGTTCAAGGGATCCAAATTTCCTGTCGGCTCGTCTGCCACAATTACATCGGGCTGATTGATAATCGCTCGACCTATTGCAACACGCTGTTGCTCTCCACCCGAAAGTTGGTGCGGAAAATGCGCCGCTTTGTCCTTGAGATCTACCAACTCGAGAATATAGGGAACATCGGACGCAATTTCATCATCATCCCGGCCCGCAGCTTCCATCGCAAACGCAATATTTTCATATGCTGTTTTGTTTGGTATGAGGCGAAAATCCTGAAAGACTGTGCCAATTTTTCTACGATAGTGATGTAGGGAGTTTTTTGGCAACGAATGGATATCTACTGATTGATAAAATACCGTTCCGCTTGTTGGCTCATCTTCAGCCAAGAGCATCTTGATAAGTGTTGTCTTACCTGCGCCTGAATGCCCGACAATAGAAACAAATTCTTTAGGGGCGATATTGAGCGTAATATTGCGAAGTCCTGCGGAGCCGTCCTTATAC
>CAYZXV010000275.1:0-2056 GCA_964482525.1 uncultured Rhodospirillaceae bacterium
GTCCTTTATAGAGTTCTCTTCCCCTTATGTTTCATCGGACAGGGTGCGGCGGAGGCTAACGAAGAACCAAGTGACGATGCAGGCGAGTAAGAGCGTTGCAAAGCCGATTGATGGCAAGGTTTTGTTTATCACTTGATCATGCCATTCTTGCGCATCGACATCGAGGCCCAGGACGGCCATGACCTTTCCACTTTTCGGGTCGACGATTGGGGTAATCGCGGAAACCCAAGTTCCCCATACATCTTTCACGGGGCCTTCGACAAAGGCCTGACCAGTGTCAAAACTGTTGTTCAATTCTGGCGAGTAGTCTTGATAGATTTGCCCTGGTGGCGAGTAATCCTCTGAGCCCGCTAGTTCGCTGTCGACATAGAAATATATGCCGCCCTCTTTCTTACGTCCCATCAGGTACAGGAACCGATAGTGTCGATCCGCTGTGCGAATTGAGGCGAGCCGATCTTTGAGTGTTTGATAGGAAGCGAGGTTTATGTCAGATGGCGACCCGTTTAATTCTTTGATGGCATTCTTATCTAGCGCGCTTGCGGCAATCGTAGATTGAAGTAATAGATTTGTGCGCAATTCCTGATCTGTGTTTTTGATCATAACCCACATTAAGGGGCCATAAAACATGATACAAAAGAAGAGGAGCCCAATAAGCGGGATGCGATAAAGCGATGGTATTTTTCGATGCATGATCATATCCAATAGGGGCGGTCAGGTAGGTTGGATGCCTTACACAAATTTACTGTGAGACAATCCATCTTTTTACCCAACCATCATTAATATCCTGTAAATAGGCATAGTTTTTGTATGTTTGAGCATCGGCCTCTATATATTGCGGCGTTCGTTGCGATCACTTACCTGTGTATGCTTACAGCTTTCTTGTCTAGGGTTTGCTCAACCCTTTATTCTGGAGGACTTGCGTGTTTTTGTGCTTTAAGCGTTTGAGCACGGACCTGATAACAAGATATCTTCCGCTCTAAGAAGGCAATCTCATCATCCAAAGTTTGCATAACTTGGTTGCAACCTCTTGTAATGCAAGATCTGTGTTGGCCACGGCCTCGTCCGGCTCTATGTCTATAAGGAGAAGAGCCTAGGCCAAACGGCCCCGTTTTGTCGTGTGCAGGCATCTTGCGTCCTTTCTTCTTTAGGTTTCGGAGGTTGTGCTTTTATCTGAAGTTCTGCGCTGATAAGTTCCCCCACCAATTTTTAATGCTGAACCGGTTACAAGAGCGGTTGCGACAGCTCGCCTTGCTTGCGCAAGAATACGCGAGAAAGTGGAGCGTGATACATTCATAAGTGCTGCTGCAGACTCATGATCCATATCTTTGACATCTGCGAGATGCAGAGCTTCTAGTTCTTCGTCCATCAGATCGATCACTTGCAGGTGACGGACTCGGTTGCCTTGCGGTTTGTAAAACCTGACCATGGGGTCTAAACCGACATGCCTGCATTTTCTGGGTCTTACCATAGGGGGACTGTTTTTGTTATGGGTATGCGTTCATTATTATGAGATAAGCCTAAAGCCATGTCAATGGAAATTATGGGCATATGCTCATAACAAAGGGGGCAAGCACTTGAAAAGATATGTTCCTATTGACACACCCTGTAACATGACCTTCTAAAACAGGGCTCAGAATCTCTGTGACAATTATTCACTCGGCTAATCTCGAAAAGGGGCGCCAAGCTAGCTGGCCTTCTGAGTTAAAAGCAAGTGGACGACTGGGACCAAGGATAGAAAGGTTTGGGTTGTCTTTGATCAGAGGCGCGAGATTTTCACTTAAGGCCATCAATGAGAGGTTCAGCGTATTTTGAATCCATCCAACCTTAGCCTCTGTTGGCTTGCTTTGGGATATTAGCTTTGTAAGCGCAATCGTTAGGCATTCAAAATCGGTGGGATAGTGAAACATTGGAATTTGAACGGCGGCGGTAGTTTGTGCCGTCATGGCGTTCTCACGCGTGCGCTGAATATCAATCGCATGGATAAGCTGGTCGCGGACAATGTCGGCCAGACCGATCCCCATGCCGTTGCCCTTACTCTTCGGATGGAGAGAACGGG
>CAYZXV010000276.1:0-1203 GCA_964482525.1 uncultured Rhodospirillaceae bacterium
TTGATATTTCTGCGATGGAAGCATTAAGCTCTTCAGCCGCAGAGGCAACGGTTTGAACCCCCTGTGCCGCGCTGACAGCGGCATCGCTTACAACGACGGATTGCTCTGTCGTGTCCTTGGCCGTTCCGGCAAGGGCTTGGGCACTGCTTTGCATTTCTGTTGCCGCCGCCGAAACGGTTGAAACGACCCCCCGGATGCTTTGTTCAAAATGATCCGCCATGTCAAGTAAGGCTTTTCGGCGCTCCTCTTTTGTTCGAATTTCGGCGCGTTGTTGCTCCTCTTGAAGTCGGTCAACTTCAAGTGCGTTTTCCTTAAACCGAAGCAAGGCGCGGGCAAGCGCCCCAATTTCATTATTATACTCCGTAAACTCGACCGAGATTGTTTTGTCGCCTTCTGCCAGTCGACTCATATTCTGGGTCGTCTGACGAAGAGGTCCGGTTATAGAGCGAGCGATCAGGGTTCCAATGACAATGAGGGCCAATAAAAGACCCCCTGCTTCTATCAGCTGGCTGCGTTTTTTGATGGCATAGGCTTCCTCGATGTCGTCGATGTAAACGCCTGTTCCGATCATGAGTCCCCATGGCTCGAAATCAAGACCGAGCCCCATTTTTGGACTTGCCACGGTTTGACCGGGTTTAGGAAATTGATAAAATAAAAATTCCCCACCCTTTCGGGCGCCAGCAATCAGCTCCTTGACATAATAAACACCATTCGCGTCTTTCGAACCGCTCATATCTGTTCCCTCGGCAGCCGGGCGAGGACCTAAAACGCGGGTTGTGCCGTCATAGTCAAACACAAAAAAGTAATCATTCTCGCCATAACGCAAGGTACGGATAGTGTCATAGGCGGCTTTTCGTGCTGTGGCCTCATTCATCCGACCAGCTTTTTGTTCGTTGTTATAATGCTGAAGCACGGATCGGGCAGACTCAAGAATGTGTTTTAACTCTTGTTGGCGACCTTCGATAAGAAGGGTTCGTGTCGATTGTAAATTAGAATAGCTCATTCCCGCCAGACCGCCGATCATGACGAGCAACAAAAGGGCGAGTTTCCATACAATTTTGAGCCGAGAAAACATGATCGAACTACTCCCTGTGTGTGGGTCTTTGTTATAGGAAGGTGGCAAAGCGGTAAGCTTGCAAGAGGCGTGAGGGGCTTTGCCTGGGCAAAACCATTGCCGACAAGCACCATCACATTTTCAGAAGC
>CAYZXV010000276.1:1213-2055 GCA_964482525.1 uncultured Rhodospirillaceae bacterium
CAGTGTCTATGCGCTAGGTTAACAAAAGATGAAAAAGCGCCCACAGCCGTATGCTGTCCGTCGTTTTTGTGACCCCGAAATAAGTGTGTTTTTATCGTGGGTTAACAGCACTTTCAGGAAGGGATTCTTGCGCGATGAAGCAACGCTCATTGTGAACATTGACGCGGCCCTCAGCAATCCAGCGCAGGGCGATTGGATAGACGATATGTTCCTGCTCTAATATGCGGGCAGCCAAGGAATCGGCTGTGTCGTTTTGCGCCACAGGGACTGCGGCTTGAATAATAATGGGACCGCAATCCATGGCCGACCGCAGGAAGTGAACGGTACAGCCAGAAAATCTTGCGCCATAGTCAAGTGCTTGCTGTTGAACATGTAGGCCAGGAAAAGCGGGCAGAAGAGATGGGTGAATATTCACAATCCTATCGTGCCACTGGTCGCAAAACCAGGGACTTAGCAAACGCATAAAACCGGCCAAACAAATAAATTGAGCCCCAAGCGCGAGTATCTTTTCGTTCAGGGCGCGATCAAAGTCTTCGCGCGCTGCAAACGCTTTGTGATCCAATATCTCCGTATGTAGGCCCTGTTCCTTGGCCCAAACAAGGCCCGCCGCATCCGGGCGATTTGAAACCACGCCGACAATTTGTGCTGGGAATCCGGGGTGTTGCGATGCGCGGACAAGTGCTTGCATGTTGCTGCCGCGCCCCGAAATAAGAATGACGACTTTTAACATGGCCATTGGGCGTCCGCGCTTTGCAGGGTTACGCGATGAGCGGAAAGGTTCTTTTCAACTTCCCCGATACGATAAACGGTTTCTCCAGCATCTTTCAGGAGCGTTGAAACGG
>CAYZXV010000277.1:0-2047 GCA_964482525.1 uncultured Rhodospirillaceae bacterium
AAAGTTACCCTGTTGCAAGAGATCGACGCCTATATCCGGGCTCGTGATCCCAAAGTGCATCAGGTGAGCGTTGCCCTGGGTGGTGAGTGGCAAGCTGTGCAGATTATTGGCGCTGGCGGTTGGCGCGCGGCGGATATCAGACCCCTTGTGCGTCTGAGCATTTCCATTGTCACAAAGACTGGGGACAGGATGGAGATCGGCACGTGCGGCGCCGGTGGTCGGCGTGACTACGTTCAATGTTTTTATCCCACTTTCTGGCGCGGCCTTGCGGATGAGGCGTTGCGTAAGTCGCTTCTGAACCTCGAGTCGATAGATGCCCCGGCCGGTGAAATGACCGTTGTTCTTGGTCCCGGCTGGCCTGCCGTTCTGTTGCATGAAGCCATTGGTCACGGACTTGAAGGGGATAGTATTCGCAAGAAGGCCTCCGTCTTTGCCTCGCTGATGGGACAAAAGGTTGCTGCCGATGGCGTGACAGTCGTCGATGATGGCACTATAGAAGGGAAGAGGGGCTCGATCACCATCGATGCCGAAGGCACACCTTCGCAACGCACGACACTGATCGAAAATGGCGTGCTGGTCGGCTTTATGCAGGATCGTCTGAACGCAAGATTGATGGGCGTGGCCGCCACGGGCAATGGGCGCCGCGAGTCACACGCCAGCCAGCCCTATCCGCGCATGACCAATACGATGATGCTGTCCGGTACGCGTGATCCATCAGAAATTGTCGCCTCGGTATCCAAAGGTATTTATGCCGCCGATTTCGGGGGCGGTCAGGTTGATACAACCTCTGGCAAGTTCGTCTTCTCGGCCACCGAGGCCTATGAAATTGAGAATGGCAAGATTGGCAGGCCCCTTAAAGGCGCGTCGCTGGTGGGATCGGGGATTGAGGCCCTTAAGCGCATCACGATGATTGGAAACGACTGTGCGCTTGATCGTGGCGTTGGGACCTGCGGCAAAAATGGGCAGAGCGTCCCTGTCGGCGTTGCTCAGCCAACCCTGCGGCTTGATGGCATGACTGTTGGTGGCGCGGGGGGCTAAACCGTCTTAAAGCCCGAGACTTGGGGGACGTGTCCGTGAAGTCGGACGCGGAATAGTGATCCCCAGTTTCACCGTATCAAGCTTCTGCGGCGAGTGAGCGGAGAGAACATCGAGCCCCTTGTTTGCCAAGCTCTTAAACGTCGACAATTCGGCAAGTTTGCTTAGCGCGTTTCTTGTTTGGGCCGTCATCGTGAGCGAAGCCGTCTTTTGTGAGAGGCCTAAGCGGAAACCAGTCGATAGCGATGCGCTTGCAAGGGCCATATCAGATTTGGGTTGTACGGACTTAACCATCTTGTTCCTCCGTCAATGTCTCTAAAATCGCCTCGGCACGACGAATGTGTAGGGGCTTTTCAATGTCCTCAAAAATAAGATCAGTGTCTTCCGCAAGATAAAGTTCTTCCTGCTGAACGGATTCAAAGAATGCATCATAGATTTCCCGGAGTTCGGCGAGGATAGGGGCAGCAATCTTGCGTTCCTCGGCGGAGCAGGTGGGAAGCTTGGCTTCCATCTCTTTCAATTGAGCGTAAAGATGTTTGCGCATTTCGGCTTGGACGGCGCGTTCGTTTTCCAACTTCTCCCAATCGTGCATGATTTCGGTGATGGTGCTTTTGATGACCGGCCAATGATCACCTTCTTCGCCCATCTCATGACCCGCAACCATAAGAGAGTTGCGCGCAAGCTGTTTCATCTGCGCTTCGGTCATTGTGAAGGTGGTTTCGTGTTCCGTGGTCATTGTCGTGACCTTTCTCTATCTGTAATCGGCTTTGACTATAAAGGGGCGTGGGCCCATGCTTTCAGGCTATAACAAGGTGTTTAAACAAGCCTTAAAAGATAATACTTTCATGTCAAATCGCCTGTTTTTCCCTTGAAAACAGTGAAAGTAATGCATGAAAACAATAAAGTTTTATGGATCTCGGCCTATTTGCGTTGACGCAAGCCTGTGATGGTGAGGGAAAGTTTGACTTCGGAGTCCGCTGCGGGAGCCTCTTCGCCATAGGCTTTGAGCGCG
>CAYZXV010000278.1:0-2020 GCA_964482525.1 uncultured Rhodospirillaceae bacterium
TTTCTGGCCCCCTCCTTGACCGCATCGACTGCCATGTTGACGTGCCAGAGGTAAGTCCATCGGACCTATCACTCCCGCCTTCCCGCGAAGACTCTGCGGTTGTTGCTCGCCGTGTTGCCTTGGCGCGCACCATACAGATAGACCGCTACAAATCCCTGTCCATTCGAACAAATGCCCAAGCCGAAGGGGAGATTCTTGAAAAAACGGCGGCCCCAAATCTTGCCGGACAAGAAATGTTGATCAAAGCAACGGAACAATTAAAACTATCCGCACGCGGCTATCATCGCGTACTTCGCGTTGCTCGAACACTTGCAGATTTAGAGGGTGTTGATGGAGTTAACGCGGTTCACATCGCCGAAGCTCTCAGCTACAGACGACTCTCCTTCGGACGATAGATCCCTTACCCTTTTGCTCCAGCAGCGTTCATTTCATTAAAAAGTGCAAGAGTTTTCTCGGCCTCAATTGGATCCAGCCTAGAAAGAGCAAATCCAACATGAACTATCAGATAGTCCCCGATTTTTATGTCCTCAACCAAAGAGAGCGAAATTTCGTGACTGACCTCACCGACGCGCACGCGCGCACGGTCTCCTTCTAACAACTCAGTAACAAGGGCCGGTATGGCAAGGCACATAAGAGTGATCCTAATTATTGTCCCAAAATTCCACCGAGAGCCTTACTCACACCTTTTCCAATGTCAGTTTCTTGAACGGCACTTTTCAGAGAGTCAACCGCCTGTGTCCGAAGCCCTTCAATCAAATCAGCCTGCCCTGCCTGGACTGCTGTGGTGATAAGCTTATTCAAAATGAGTTGCGCAAGAGCATCAGGGGTAAGACCGCCTCTATCTTTCCCGACATTAGCCATTTCGATCACAGGAAGCTTCGCAACAATCCCTTTATCTGCCAGCATTTCATGGGCAATTTTGATTTCTCCATTTCGAATAACAAGCTTTTCAATAATCATGGCCGGGGCATTTTTTTTCGTGTCGTCGGCACCGGCTGCCGCATCGGTCCGAGCCTCTTTCTTCTTCCCGCCGATCGTTGCAGCATACGCCGTGATGTTCCGCTGAAGAGTCAGGAGGTTACTTTCACCACTCTTCAAAACTTCATAAGTCAGCAAAGGTTGGTCAATCGTGACTTCACGTATAACCGCTGGGCCGCCTGTCGTGAAAGATTTAGGATCAACTTTAACATCAACACGAGCAAAGGATATAGCCCCCCCCTCACTAAACCCCTTCGGGTTGCCCAACCGGAATCCCTCCAAGACCCCTTCGCCAGAGGAAAGGGATAAACGCACATTTTGAAGTGTCGTTTCAGCCTGTGCCGCTTGCGTCCCATATGTTTCGACTGCAGCCTTGATGATCTTGTCCAGATTTGAACCAAGATAGTAAGCACTACCAAGCGCCAAAAGAACGAACACAATAACCAGTGTGACAAGGGTTTTCATCATGATGGAGAGCTCCTTCTTTCTTTAAAAAGTTACGAGACGCTAACCCTTTCTACTGACGCATCATGGACAGAGAAATAAGCGCCTGCCAACGGTGAGAAGACAACAAGTGCGCGAAGATAAGGCCGATCCATCCCTTGCGCCGCCAGTTCAGATAGACAGAGTCTGGCAATAAATCGAACTTCTTCGGATCGATAACCTGAAACCCAGCAAGCTGGAGTTTGTTGCCGTCTGGCATCTCAATTTGAGCGTTATTATCCATCAACAAATTGTATTCCTTCAGAGCTTTCACAAACTCATCAGTTGCCTCGCCCTGTTGGCGCAACGTCGCACAGAAATTCATTGCACTTTGGGTAAACTGCGTTGGTTTGCCTTCCTTGAATAAAGCATGTTCACCTGTCGAGCCCAACATCTCACTGGTTTCATCTATACACAAAACATATTGTTTTTGCTCTGGGTCATCCATCAGCAAAAAAGGGTATCGACGAACATAGGCAGGAAGGTAACTTCCGCCCAACCATTCGCCGCTGTCGTTTACAAACAAATTAACATCGTTCTGCACCCCGACCACTGCCGC
>CAYZXV010000279.1:0-2009 GCA_964482525.1 uncultured Rhodospirillaceae bacterium
ATCGCAATGCGGGAACAAAAATTCCGGATTGTCGGAAAAAATCGGCTTGTTTTCCTTGTCTTCCTTGACCTCTGGCGCTTGCGCAAGTTCGCGGACAAGGCCGCCAGCAAGGCATGCGTTTGGGTGCGTGTCGATGACTTGCGCGATGGCGCTACCCATCCGGCCCGTACAGCCGATGATGCCGATGGTGGTGATCATTTCAGGTGCTCCTTGATCAAAAGCTCGGCAATCTGTACGGCGTTCAGCGCCGCGCCTTTGCGGAGGTTATCGCTCACCACCCACAGGCTCAGGCCATGTTCGACCGAGATATCCTCGCGAATGCGGCTAACGAAGGTTGCGTCTTCACCCGCGCATTCGACCGGGGTGACAAACCCGTCTTCATGGCGGTGATCGATGACGGTAACGCCCGGCGCCTTTTTAAGCGCGGCGCGCGCGTCGGCGGCGGAAATCTCCTTTTCAAACTCGACATTCACCGCTTCGCTGTGGCCGATAAAGACTGGGACGCGCACGCAGGTCGCGCTGACCTTGATCTTGGGGTCGAGGATTTTCTTGGTCTCGACCACCATTTTCCATTCTTCCTTGGTCGACCCGTCGTCCATAAATACGTCGATCTGGGGGATCAGGTTAAAGGCGATTTGTTTTCGGAAGACTTCTTTTTTCAGCTCGTCATTTACATAGACCGAGCGGGTCTGTGAAAACAACTCATCCATCGCCTCGCGCCCCGCGCCGGAGACAGCCTGATAGGTCGCGACCACGACGCGCTTGATCGTCGCGATGTCGTGCAGCGGCTTGAGCGCCACGACCATCTGAATGGTGGAGCAGTTGGGGTTGGCGATGATCATCTTCTTTTTGTAATCCGCAATCGCGTGTGGGTTGACCTCTGGCACCACAAGCGGCACATCGGGGTCCATGCGGAAGTGCGAGGTGTTGTCGATCACGACGCACCCGGCGGCGCCTGCGCGCGGGGCAAACGCTTCCGATATTTTTGCGCCAGCGGAGGACAGGCAGATATCCGTACCCTTAAAATCAAAGCTGTCGAGATCTTGAACCGTGAGGACATCATCCTCGCCAAAGCTGACCTCGCGCCCTGCCGAGCCCTTTGAGGCAAGCGCCGTCACCTTGCCAACCGGGAAATTACGCTCCGCAAGGGTTTTAAGCATTTCTTGGCCCACTGCTCCGGTGGCGCCAACGACAGCGACATTATATGTTTTCATGGTCTTTTCCTTATGGTGTTTGGACCCAGCGTTTGGGCTGGGTGTTTTATTCTATACCTTCCTCATCCGCATATGAGCCTAAACTAACACTTTCCGTCATTCCGGATCTTCGCCCTGCCGTCGCTCACGACGGCAGGGGCTCGTCCGGGATGACGGTTCTGGAGGGGATCTCTCACCAGTCATGCGATACTCCTGCCCTGAGGGGAGGGTATCCCTCTGTGTTTGCTCAAAGCGTGATTGGGTCTGGTTGTTCTGTTTGTATCCCCCTCCTTTATGGCTTTGCGCCCCATGCTAGGCGAGG
This sequence comes from uncultured Rhodospirillaceae bacterium, assembly GCA_964482525.1. Lineage (GTDB taxonomy): Bacteria > Pseudomonadota > Alphaproteobacteria > UBA9219 > UBA9219 > UBA8914. The sequence goes on from CAYZXV010000279.1 coordinate 1,516, forward strand.
GAGGTTCAGCTTGCAACAGTCTGATTCTCTTTCTTTTCCTCTTGTTTTTTTTTATTATCGACCATACAGGCGCAGGCTTAACGGTTTTTTCAGCGTTTTTAAGGCATAAACAGACCTTCATTCCTCTGGCGCGATTCTCGTGCCGCCTTTTCCGCAGAACACCACCTAAAGGAGCTTTTTATGCCCACAGAAATTCGCAAAGTCGCCGTCATCGGGTCCGGCGTGATGGGAAGCCAAATTGCGGCGCAAGTCGCCAATGCGGGCGTGCCCGTCTTGCTTTTGGACATCGTGCCAAAAGATGCGGCCGACCGCAATATGCTGGCCAAAGGCGCGGTGGAAAAGCTCCTGAAAGGCGGCGCGGCGTTCATGCATCCCGAGTGCGCCAAGCTGATCGAAGCTGGCAATATTGACGACGATTTGGGCAAGATTAAGGATTGCGACTGGGTTTTGGAAGCGGTCTTAGAAGATCCCAAGATCAAAAGCGATCTGTATAA
>CAYZXV010000280.1:0-2000 GCA_964482525.1 uncultured Rhodospirillaceae bacterium
TCGCATCGGCTCTGGTTGTATCGCTTGACCAGATGATGCGCGGCCTCCATAGGAATGCCGGAACCTTTTTTAACTCGACAAGAAGGCATCTCTGCCTTTCTATCACCCTCCCCTTGCGGGAGGGTCGAGATTTTGTGACCGAAGGGAACAAAATATCGGGGAGGGGTTTATATCCCCACACCGCTTTTTGACCCCTCCCCGAAAAAGGCTCCCCCTTTGGGGTTCACCTTTTTCGACCCTCCCGCAAGGGGAGGGTGATTTAGATCTTTACGCCGCCAACCTCTTCCGAAACCCAAAGCGTTTGTGGCCGATGGGGAAATCGTCAAAGGTTGCATACAACTCATACCCAAGCTTTTCATAAAAAGCGGGGGCGTCAAAGGATTGGGTCCACAAAAAGACGCCGATGCAGCCGCGTTTTTTGGCTTCATCTTCTGCCGCTGCCATCAAGACGCGGCCCATGCCCTTGCCACGCAAAGGCTCATCAACCCACAAGGAGTCGATATAAAGCCAGTTCCAAAGCGTCTGCCCATACAGGCCAGCTTCAATCCGGCCTGTGGCATCACGTTGAAGAATCGCAAGGGGTGTAAACACAAGTTTGGGCGCATTCAATTGTTTAGTATGCGCAGCCAGACCATCTTCAAGAATCTTTAAATCTTGATCAGCGATTTCGTTTTTTATTTCCAACAAACCTACGGACAATCTTCTTTTCCTTCCACTCCACACGGGCGGATTCCCGGGCGGCCTTTAAAAAGGGGATGCCCGCCTATGCAAGGCATCCCACTTTCTTTTTTCTCTTACTTACGCAGACCCAACTCGGCGATGAGCTTTTCATAGCGCGAGAGGTTCGTTTTCTTCAGGTACGACAACAGGCGGCGGCGGTTGCTGACCATCATCAGCAAACCACGGCGCGAGTGGTGGTCCTTTTTGTTCTTTTCAAAGTGCGCCATCAAATCATTGATGCGCTGTGTCAAGATCGCAACCTGAACTTCGGGCGATCCAGTGTCGCCCTTGGCGCGTGCGTGTTTCGTGATAAGGGCGCCTTTTTGCGCTTTTGTAATCGACATCGTTTTCTCCATTCATTTAGAAGTTAAAACCGCGCACCACCGCCAGCGAGCCGTCCCTTGCCTCGACCAATGCGACGGGCCTTCCCTGAAACGACGCCAAAATGACGGGCTGTTCCATCAAGGGAAGGTGATCCGGCCTGATCAGCAGGGATTGTCCGGCGCGCAGACGTTGCGCTTCGCTGGGGGTCAGGTTCAAGCCCGGGATGTCGTCCAGTTCCGCCCCAATCTCCAGCAATGCCTCATGGGCTTGCCCCTTATGCGCCAAATCCTCAAGCTTTTCCAGCGAAAAAGCATTTTCGACCCGAAACGGGCCCGCCTTGGTCCGACGTAGTGCGACAACATGCCCCTTTGTGTTAAGGTGGATCGCCAGATCCCGCGCCAGCGACCGGACATACATACCCTTGCCACACGCCACGCGGAAGGATGCCGTGTCTTGGTCAATTATATCAATTAGTTCGTGCCGATAGATCATAACCTTTCGGGACGCGATATCGGGTATCTGGCCCGCGCGAGCCAAATCATAGGCGCGGGCTCCGTTAACCTTGATCGCCGAAAACAGGGGCGGAAGCTGATCGATCTCGCCAAAAAAAGCCGGAAGGGCCGCAAGGATATCGGCTTTTGAAGGCCTGGCGTTGCTGTTGGCGATCACCTCGCCTTCCGCATCGTCGGTGGCGGTTTGCTCACCCCAGCGGATCGAGAATTCGTACTCTTTGTCCCCATCGAGGATATAGGGAATGACCTTCGTCGCCTCGCCAAAGGCCAGCGCCAAAACGCCTGTCGCGAGCGGGTCGAGCGTACCGCCATGTCCCGCCTTGCCGCCGCCCACAAGCCGCCGCGCCTTGCCCAAGGCCTGCGTTGAGGTGAGGCCCAGCGGCTTATCAAGCACCAGCCAGCCATGGACCAAAGATTTCATTTTACGTGACATAATGTGGGTCT
>CAYZXV010000281.1:0-1988 GCA_964482525.1 uncultured Rhodospirillaceae bacterium
CAGCCGGGGGGTGGCTGAACTCAACACCCTGGGGCGGCCTCTGAATCAGGTGGCGCTCAACTGGGTGCGTCAGCAGCCCGGGGTCATGACCGTTCTCGCCGGATGCCGGAGCGTGGAACAGGTCAGGGTCAATGCCGCAGCAGCAGACTGGCTGTTGACGGAAGAAGAGTTGACCCGGGCCGGTGCTGTTGCCTGGATCTGAGGCGCTGTGAACTAAATTATTTTACAAGACGAGATTCTTTGGCTCTGCTATCGCTCCGCCTCAGGATGGTAATATGAAAAAAATGGCCCGAGTCGGGAGAACCACGTTAAAAGCGTCATTCGTCTAAGGCGAATGCGCAAAGTGGTTTTGGGATCTCGAAGATCAAAGGGTATATTTGAGCCAAAGCTCAAACCCTTAACCCGACTGGAGGCCATATGAATACCAAGTATATTGGACTGGATGCTCATTCGTCAACCTGCACTTTTTGTGTTCTTGATTCGCAAGGCGTTGTCCTGGAAACGAGAACCATTGTCACAAATGGGCGGTTACTGATTGATTATGTTTGCTCTCTCGGAGGCAGGCTGGAACTTGCTTTCGAGGAATGCGATTTGAGCTGCTGGCTCTTTGACATCTTCCAGAAACATGTAAGCCGGATTATTGTCTGCAATCCGACGCATAACGCCCAATACAAACGTGTGAAGACAGACAAGCTGGATGCGTTCAATCTGGCCACGCTTTTACGGGGCGGCTTTCTCAAGGCAGTCTTTCACGATGGTTCAGACCGTGAAAAATTCCGCATGCTGGTCTCCGGCTACGACGACACCGTTGAGGAATCCACGCGGCTCAAGAACCGGATCAAGGCCATCAAGCGGCGCATGCAGTCGCAAAAAAAGCTGTTTTCAGCCGGCGATCCGGATTTTATTCTCGGTCAGTTTTCCGCCAGACTGGAACAGCTGAAACAGATGAAAGCCGAATATGAACAAAAGCTGGAAAAATCCGTGAAACGTTTCAAGGAATACAAATATCTGGCTTCGATCCCGGGCATTGCGGAAATCCAGGCGTCCCGAATCATTGCCCAGATCGTTGATCCGACAAGATTTAAAAACAAGCACAAGCTTTTTTCCTATGCGGACTTGACGCGTCATCGCCGGACCAGCGCCAACAGGCAGTACGGCAGCGTACGGGCCTTTGGCAACCGGACGCTCAAATGCGTCTTCAAGATGGCGGCTCATTCGGCGCTCAAAGGCAAAAGTTGTTTACGCGCGTACTATGAAGCTTTGCGCACAAAAGGACTCAGTGACAAACAGGCACGCAATGCCGTTGCCAGAAAAATTGCAGCCGTCACGCTGGCTGTCTGGAGGAACAAGACATATTTCAATGAGCAGATGATTTTAAAAAATCTCCCGGCGAAGGATTAAGACACCGCGATTATCTTCGATAACCGCACAGGTCTTTCGCCGGAGAAGGAAGATGCCCAGGCGTCATTGGCCCTTTGAGGCCCAACAGGATGGTTGGCACTCCTTCGTTTATATCCAATAGTACGCTGCTCCTTGAGAGCACCGATAGATGACTGAAAACGGGATTTTACAACCGTAGTTCATAAACAGCCGTCGTACTTATGCGAAAAGGGTTGCGGTTACTTCAACGCGATGCTTATCCCGGCTACAACCCGGGCCACTTGTCAGCAAATGAAAATTTGCACGTCGTAGGAAGTGTTTTTGCTTGACAAGTTTTTTCATAGATGACAGCCTTTAGGCCAGGGGCTAAGAAAGACGCCGGACACCGGACACGGGGGGTCTGGTGTCAGCAGGGTCACAAGGTCACAACGTCGCAAGGTCACAGAACATTAATGACAATTTTCGTAGGGGCGGGTTTGTAATCCGCCCGTAAGCTTGCATTCACTGAATTTTTCACTTCTGATCGCGACAAAATGGAGATTTTGGGTGTTCCGGTGTCCCTTCCCGTCGGAAAAAGGCTGGTCAGACCTGTTAAATTCTGTGGCATT
>CAYZXV010000282.1:0-1624 GCA_964482525.1 uncultured Rhodospirillaceae bacterium
TGTCGCCATAAGTTCAAGCACATAAGCCGATACCGTGTGCGCCGCATGAATGGCTAAACGGGCGTGGCGGGGACGTATGTTGATATTCTTGAATTGCTCTTCCGATTTGCCATGTGCGCTGCTTTTCTTGTTTCGTAGGTGCATCGTGCCATCAACGATGCTGTTGAGGCCGGAGGCAATCTTCTTCAAGTCTTTGTCATCCATTTCTTTGGGGTGAAGGCCTATGTGATCGACAACCTTCTTCCAAAGATCAGAAAGTGAATCCGTATCCACTTTGTATGGAGCGCCGTGATGGTCAAGGTAGGCTTTCAGAGACGCTTCAAGAACACTACCTGCGTTATGAGCAGCTGCAAGTGGATCTTTCTCTACATTATCCAACGCTCTTTGGATTTCGAGGTCTACGGCTTGCAGGTTGCCTTGCTTGACGAGTTCCTGAAGTGACCGTGTGGGGGTTGCGCCGCCAGTCGAAATATGTCCGCCGCGTGAATATGATAAGCCGTCTTTGGCAAGAGCCTGAGCAATTTTCTCCTGAGCTGCCTTAAGGTTTTGATCATATTCCGGACTAAAGCCGTTTGAAGAATAGGACTCTTTCTCCATAAAATCTTCCAGAAGCGCGCCCAAAATCACCAAAGGATCTTGGCATTCAGCATTAATTGCACGTAGCCATGCGGTGACTTTACGGGGCTTGCTGCCCTCCGGAATACTTTCAGGAGCTGAAGCCGATAGAAACAACCCATCCAACTCTTGATGCGTGTAATAATCTGGCAGAATCTGTGACAGCAATCCGATTGCAGCGGCAGGAATTTTTGTTTTCATGACGATGCCCCTTCAACCTTAGCCATCTTATTACAGGCCTTTCATCAAAAGAGATATTTCACTCATCGCATCCCCATATCATCGGACTCAAACAACATCGGCTGGAATCCAACGAACGCCTGCCGGATAGATTGCGGGGTGGCGGCGAGTTGGGTTGTGGCGTCTGAGACGCCGCCGTATTTCAGGCGGAGAAGGTCTGGGAGTTTTTCTTGGTCGAGTTCCTCGATGCCGCGTTCGACATATTGGCCGAGGACAAATTCGAGGAAGGCGTGGAGCTTGTCGTCGAAAGAGGACAGCACGCTTTCTTTATGGGACTCCGCCCGTTCTTGGCGGGTCATGGTGGGGAGAGCGAAGGAGATGTAGGCCAGAACGTCGAACAGATCGCTTTTTTCCGCTGCGATCATGTGGCGGATTTCTTTAAGCTGCTCTTGCCCGAAACCGCGTTCGCTTAGGGCGTTCAAAAGCGATTTGCGGGCGGCGGGATCGCCCCACAGTGTCCGCAGTTCATCCTCGTCCTTAAACAAGGTTGGCAATTCGCCGTAAAGGCGTTCGATAAACTCCTGCGCCGACAAAGGCCGCCCTTCGGGGCTATAGAACATCGTCGCGCTCATGTGCTGGATAGTGCGCTCTTTTCCATCGGCCAGTTTGATCTTGATCCGTTGACGCGGCTCTTGCGGTGGTTCACCTCCGCCTTCGGGTGGTTCTGGTTGCTGCCTTGGCTCTCTGGGGCCGCGAGGTTCACCGGGAGGATCGGGTTCAACCGGATCGCCATCCCATTCTGGGTCGTTGAAATGTAGGTAAGCTTTAA
>CAYZXV010000282.1:1634-1971 GCA_964482525.1 uncultured Rhodospirillaceae bacterium
CAAAATCGTAAATCGTGAAGTAGTCCTTACCTTCATAAAGGCGCGTGCCGCGTCCGACAATCTGCTTGAACTCGATCATCGAATTGACGGGGCGCATAAGGACAATGTTTCGAACATTTCGCGCATCGACGCCCGTCGATAGTTTTTGCGAGGTCGTCAAGATAGTTGGGATCGTCTTTTCATTGTCTTGGAATGTGCGAAGCCATTGTTCGCCATCCGTACCATCTTGCGCAGTAACGCGAACGCAGTAATTCGGATCGCGGTTTTCTTTCATTTGGTTGATGAGGTCGCGAACGGCGGCAGCATGAGCCTGCGTGGCACAGAAAACGATCGTTTT
>CAYZXV010000283.1:0-1964 GCA_964482525.1 uncultured Rhodospirillaceae bacterium
ATGCCTATATGGCGCGGCGTGCGCTGGATTACCTTGTCGGGTTTTCGCTTTCCCCTGTGTTGTGGCGCAAGCTGCCGGGGTCGAAATCTGCGGGGCGTGTGCAGTCGGTGGCGTTGCGGTTGATTTGCGAGCGTGAGCAAGAGATCGAATCCTTCCGCACGCAGGAATACTGGACGTTGGAAGGCACGTTTCTTACGCCGTCCGGCGACGCCTTGCGTGCGCAACTGACCCATTTGGATGGTAAAAAACTTGATAAGTTTGCAATTACAAACGACGCAGCTGCGCGCGAAACGGTCGCGGCGCTTGATGCTTTGCTGTACGCCATTGGCGCGGTTGAGCGTAAACAGACCAAGCGCAATCCGTATCCGCCCTTTACGACTTCGACTTTGCAGCAAGAATCCTCGCGCAAGCTTGGCCTTGGTGCGACGGCGACGATGCGTATGGCCCAACAATTATACGAAGGCGTTGATATCGGCGGCGATACGGTTGGTTTGATCACGTATATGCGTACCGACAGTGTTGCCTTGTCCGGCGAAGCAATTAACGGCGCGCGTGAGGTGATTGCCAAGGATTTTGGCAAAGACTATGTGCCCAAAGAACCACGCGTCTACAAATCCAGCGCAAAGAACGCGCAGGAAGCGCATGAAGCGATCAGGCCTACGGACCTGCGCCGGCGTCCGGATCAGATTGCGCCCTATTTGAGCCAGGACCAGCTTCGGCTCTATACGTTGATATGGCAGCGCACGATGGCCAGCCAGATGAGCAGTGCCGTGCTTAATCAAGTTGCGGTTGATATTTTGGGCGGAGACCGAGCGATTTTTCGTGCCGTGGGGTCGACGGTCGTGTTTGACGGATGGTTGCGGATTTATCAGGAACAAAGCGACGATGACGCAGGCGAGGCAGAAGATCATCGTCATTTGCCTCCCGTGCAGGAAAAAGACCCGCTGGATAAACAAAGTATCGTGCCGGAGCAGCATTTTACCCAGCCACCGCCCCGCTATTCGGAGGCGAGCCTTGTGAAGCGGCTTGAGGAATTGGGCATCGGGCGGCCATCGACCTATGCCAGCATCATGCAGGTGCTGCAGGACCGTAGCTATGTAAGGCTTGAGAAAAAAAGGTTTATTCCAGAGGATTTGGGGCGTGTTGTTACGACTTTTCTTGAAAATTACTTTGGCACCTATGTCCAATATGATTTCACGGCGGATCTTGAAGGGCGCCTTGATGAAATTGCCACTGGCGATTTGCCGTGGAAGAGCGTTATGCGGGATTTTTGGACTCATTTCTCGCATGCGATCGACCAAACAAAGGACCTAAAAGTATCGGATGTGATCGATGCGCTTGACGCTGCGCTTGGTCCACACTTCTTCCCGCAGATTGAAGGTATCCCGGACCCGCGTATATGCCCCTTGTGCGGGACAGGCCGCATGGGGCTCAAGCTTGGAAAATACGGCGCGTTTATTGGGTGTTCAAACTATCCTGAATGCCGTAACACGCGCCCCTTGGCGGTGGCTGGCAATGGTGAAGGCGAAGGGCAGGGCGGTACGGCCCCGATGGCGCCCCGTATGCTTGGTGTTGACCCGGCGACGCAATTACCGGTCAGTGTTCGGGTTGGTCCGTATGGCGCTTATGCTCAACTTGGGCCAGCAGCAGGCGTAGATGAGCCAAAAGCCGAAGCCGAAGACGGCAAGAAATCTAAAAAGAAAAAAACGGCTGCTCCGAAGCCCAAGCGGGTATCGTTGCCTAAATCCATCGATCCGGCGCATATTGATCTTGCGACCGCACTTCAATGGTTGTCCTTGCCGCGCGATGTTGGCCAGCATCCGGAAACGGGCGAAATGATTACGGCCAGCACGGGCCGCTTTGGGCCCTATATCAAGATGGGACCACGGTATAAGAGCCTCACGGACACAGACGATTTGCTCACTCTTGGGATTAATCGGGCGGTGTCGTTGTTTGCCGAGCCG
>CAYZXV010000284.1:0-1957 GCA_964482525.1 uncultured Rhodospirillaceae bacterium
CGTGTGCTTTGGCCCCAGTAAAGCCGCTGCCGCGCTTGAAGGCTCCAAAGGCTTTATGAAAGATTTGTGCAAGCGGATGAGTATTCCCACCGCCGGCTATGAACGGTTTAGCGATCCAGCAAAAGCCAAGGCCTATGTCGCCGCACAAGGCGCGCCGATTGTCATCAAGGCCGATGGGCTTGCCGCCGGGAAAGGCGTGACGATCGCGCAGACCCTTGAAGAAGCCAACGCCGCAATTGACGAGGCCATGGTCGGCGGCGCGTTCGGCGCGGCAGGTAGCGAGATTGTGGTCGAAGAGTTTATGACCGGCGAAGAAGCCAGTTTCTTTGCGTTCTCAGACGGCAAAAACGCCCTCTTCTTTACCACGGCGCAGGATCACAAGGCCGTTTATGACGGCGACAAAGGTCCGAACACAGGCGGCATGGGTGCCTATTCTCCCGCGCCAAACGTCGATGACGCCATGCGCGAGCGCGTGATGAAGGAAATTATCCTGCCCACCATCAAGGGGATGAAGGAACTCGGCTGTCCCTTTACCGGGATGATGTATGCGGGTCTGATGATCACCGCCACGGGGCCCAAGCTGATCGAATACAATGCCCGTTTTGGCGATCCCGAAACGCAAGTCATGATTCCGCGCCTAAAGTCCGATTTGCTGGCCGTTCTTCTTGCCTGTGGCAAGGGGGATTTGGGCGGTATTAATCTGGAATGGCATGACTTTGACGCCCTGTGCGTCGTGATGGCGGCCAATGGCTATCCCGGCAAATATGAAAAGGGCAGCGTCATCGGTGGCCTTGAGGAAGCAGGCAAGATGACGGACGGCGTGGTATTTCACGCAGGCACCGCCCGCAATGACAAGGGCGAGATTGTCGCAAATGGCGGACGCGTCCTTGGCGTTACCGGGTGGGCGAGCGGCATCGTCGCGGCGCAAGCCAAAGCCTATGAAGCCGTCGCCAAGATCAACTGGCCGCAAGGATTCTGTCGTCGCGATATCGGCTGGCGCGCCTTGGCACGGGTGAAGAAGTAGGCTTCGCCCTTTCTCCATTTTCAAGCTTTGGTGCTTCTGCACCAACCCCGCCCCTAACCCCTCCCCAAGGGGAGGGGGACTCTACCGTGTTCGTGGAAAGGAAGGCGCTTGCCTGTTCAAAATTCTTGAAACACTCTTACCGTAATAGCATGTGGTATCCCCCTCCCCTTGGGGAGGGGTTAGGGGCGGGGTTCGTGACGCCAGAAAACGAGATTCAAGACATCATGTCCTACACCAACCGCTTTAAATACGGCGTGCGGCTGATTACCCACACCAAAGCCGCTGTCACAAGCAGCGTCATAAAGCTGTAGAATGGGATGTAGTCATAGGTTGAGAACTGCGCCCAGAAGTCTTTCATAAACGCCCAAGACGGCATCGCATTCAGATAATCCTTCCACACGTACAAATCGTTCAGGTAGGCGAGCGGGATCATGTGCAACAGATAGACACCAAAAGTCAGCCCAGCCACCGTGCCCGTGAGCTTTTGCCCAAGAATGGGGAACGTCATACGTTTGAGCAAGAACATCAAGCTGATCGACAGGAAGATGTTAAAGATGTTCAGGTTCTTAAAGAAATATCCCGACTCGCCCTGATTGGTGTTCAAAGCCACATAGCACAAAGAACCCGCAGTTATCGCCGCAATCCCCAACGTCACAACAGCAAGAACAGGCGTTGAAACAGGAAGATCATGGTGACGCACCACATATCCCATGAGGAAGAACGGCGTGTAAGTCAAGAACCAGGTGAGAAACAGTCGTGACTCGCCCACATACCACGCTTCGTTCATCGCTTGGATGGTCTCAATACCAAAGGCCATCGCGATAAAAAACATCAAATGCTTGGGTTGCATATGCGCGACGATGACCCGAAACACCGGCGTAAACGCATAGAGGCCGATCAGCATATACATGAACCACATGTGATAGAACGGTA
>CAYZXV010000285.1:0-1954 GCA_964482525.1 uncultured Rhodospirillaceae bacterium
TGGAGTTCGATGCGGAGGCTTTGTCCGGCTTGTAAGGACGCGGCGCGGGTAATGAGGCCACCCTTTTCGTCAAAGACCAGCGCATAACCACGCCCCATCACCGCACGGGGCGATAAGGCCTCAAGCACCGAGGCCGTGCGTTCAAACCGTTTCTCAGCTTGAAGGCGTTTTTCTTGTGCCCTCATCGCAAGGCGCTGCGCAAGCTGATCCATCCTCTGCCGCGCAAGGCGAACGACATCACGCGGATGGCGCAAACGACCGGAGGCTTCGGCCAGACGGCTTTGCTGGCGGCGCATAAAGCCGAGCCACGCGCCATCCAACCGTTCGGCACGTTCATCGAGTTTCTGCATAAGCGGCGTGATCGCCCGCGCCGGATCGCCCAAGGCGCGCGAAAGCATCGCGATGCGCTCCTTACGCTCACGCACAACGCGGCGCAGGCCGCCATGCATCCGAAGGCTGAGTTCACCAAGGGCGGCGACAAGGTCCTCGCGCACTGGCACCGCTTTTTCGGCGGCGGCGGTCGGCGTTGGGGCGCGCAGATCGGCGGCAAAGTCGATCAGCGTCGTATCCGTCTCATGACCCACGGCAGAAATCACGGGAATGCCACTCGCCGCGACGGCGCGAACGACATTTTCCTCGTTAAACGGCATCAAATCCTCAAGCGAGCCACCACCGCGCGCAACAATGAGGACATCGGGGCGATCACGGCCTTTGAGCGCGTTAAACCCGTTAATCGCGGCCACGATCTCATCTGCCGCGCCTTCGCCCTGCACATGCACGGGCCAAAGCAAAACGCGGCGCGGAAAACGATCTTCAAGCCGGTGGATGATATCGCGGAGCACCGCCCCCGTTGGCGAAGTCACGACGCCAATCACCTCAGGCAAGAACGGCAGCGGTTTTTTGCGCTCGGCGTCAAACAGCCCTTCGGCGGCAAGTTTCTTACGGCGGTCTTCAAGCAGTTTGAGCAGAGCCCCCTGCCCCGCAAGCTCCATACGCTCGACCACCATTTGGTATTTCGAGCTCCCGGCATAGGTGGTGAGCTTGCCGGTGCAAATCACTTCCATGCCCGTTTCGGGCCTGAGGCCAAGCTTGCTGACCGAGCCGCGCCAGCACACGGCGTCCAGAACTGCCCCCTCGTCTTTCAGAGACATATACAGATGGCCGCTGGTGTGCAGCTTGCACGAGCCGATCTCGCCCCGCACACGCACATGGCCAAAGCCTTCCTCCACCATGCGCTTAAGCTGCCGCGAGAGGTCGCTCACCGACCATTCGGGTGCGTTGGTTAAAGGCTTTACAGGGTCTTGCACAAGGGAACTGGACATGAGAGAGTTATACGATGAATCGCGGGAAAAGCAAAAAGATCGTGAGATATACAGTGACGCAGCTTCAAACGATGCGAACGCAGAGCATGACGGATTTGAGCAAAGTCAAAGCCATATCAGAAGAAGAGCTTGAACGCATTGTCGCAAAGGACGAACGAGATATCCATCCCGACTGGACACGAGCCAAGCTTGTTGAACCAAAGAAGCGTAAGTTTCTCTCTTAACCACCCTCCCCTTGCGGGAGGGTCAAAATTGCGTAGCAATTTTGGGGAGGGGTCAAATGGAGGGAAGGTCGAACCCCTCCCCGAAATCGCAAGGGCGATTTCGACCCTCCCGCAAGGGGAGGGTTGTTTTGTATTTGGATAGTTAGAGTCAAAAGGAGCAACCAACAATGAAAGTTCTTGTGATCGGGTCCGGTGCACGTGAGCACGCTTTGTGCTGGGGTATTGCGAAGTCGCCCCTGTGTGGCAAACTGTTCTGCGCGCCCGGCAATCCGGGGATCGAGGCGCTGGCCACCTGCCTGCCTATCGCGGTGGAACAGACGGCAGAGATCGTCGACGCCTGCAAGAACTTTGAAATCGATTTGGTGATGATCGGGCCGGAAGTGCCGCTGACCCTTGGTCTGGCCGATG
>CAYZXV010000286.1:0-1954 GCA_964482525.1 uncultured Rhodospirillaceae bacterium
GTGATGTATTTCAGGCAACAAAACGGAACACTTTATTCCAGGCAGACTTTGGCAAGCGCATAGCCTTCCATATACACGACGTTCCACCAGTGATCGAGGCCACCTGTCACAAAGCTATCGCCGCTTCCACAAATCCCTTCAGGATAAGGCGGGACCCGCAAAGGTCCCTCTAACACAGCGCCATGGGTGTCAAACGGCGTCGCAAAAGGCGCACAGCCGAGCGCCGTGGCGTCCATATCGCGCTGGATAAAACGGGTACAATTCACAACCGCGCCGCGCGCAAACACGCGCGAGCCTGCGCTGCCCGCATTGATGATCATTTGGGGTGCCTGACCATAGGCGCTTCGCCACTGCGCAATGGCGCGGGTCAGCCGGTGGGCCGCATTGACCTTACCCACCCCGCAAAACAGAACCGACCCTTCGGCAAATAGCCCCTGCGCTTCGGCTTCGAGCGCGAAAACAATAAGTGCCTTTTGCGTCATGCGTTACCCCTCACCAGATCCTGAAAACACGGGCAATCTTGCCCTGCCCGGCGACCGACCGCAAGGCGTTTAACCAATTGTTATATAATACAACCTAGAATCCGACCCCATGACGGAAGCCGATAACACCCTTTCCAACGCCCGCTTGCTTCAGGAATTGCCGCGCCAGATTGAGCGCATGCACCGCCGTTTTCTGGATGTGGTGAGGCTTGAGCTTGGGCGCGTTGGCGTCCACGACATAAGCCCGGTCCAAGTCATGATGCTCAGCAACATTGGCATTGAAACAATTTCCGTGCGCGATTTGATCGAACGCGGTTATTACCTTGGCTCAAACGCATCATATAATCTGAAGCAATTGGTGGATAGCGGCTATGTCGACCGCAAGGCCTCAACGCGCGACCGCCGTTCTGCCTATCTTAAAGCGACCGCCAAAGGGATCGACGTTCTGACGAAGCTTTCGGCGCTTCAAACCCAGTGGGCGGACCCGATCCTCCGCGATAACAAAGCCGCCGCCATCGAAACCACACATATGATGCTTCGCCAGCTTGAACGGTGCTGGTCCGACGCTGTGCGGTACGCCGAACCCTCTGCCATCGAAATGGAATAACCCCACGCCGCTTGTCTTCTGGACTCCTGCGCCTTCTTTTTGTATAGAACAAAACATGAACACGTATACAGGGGGAAGCGGCAGCACAGTCCCAGAGCTGCGCTGGCTGTTTTTGGATATGAACGCCTTTTTCGCCTCGTGCGAGCAACAGGCGAACCTGGCCCTGCGCGGCAAGCCCATTGCCGTTGTCCCCATGGAAACCGAAAGCACCTGCGCCATCGCCGCAAGTTACGAGGCCAAAGCCTTTGGGATCAAAACGGGCACCATCATCCGCGAGGCAAAGATCCTGTGCCCAGATCTGATCCTTGTCCCCGCGCGGCCCAAGCTTTACGTCACGATCCATCATGCGTTTGTGGAAGCGGTCGAACAATGCATCCCGGTCGAAGATGTCCTTTCGGTGGACGAAGTCGCCTGTCGCCTTGACCGCGTTCAACAAACACCGGCTGCCGCGCGCGCGCTCGCGATGAAAATCAAACACACCATGCGCGAGAAGGTCGGCGAGGTTTTGACCTGCTCCATCGGGATTGCGGAAAACAAGCTTCTGGCCAAACTGGCCTCGGACATGCAAAAGCCTGACGGTCTCACCATCCTTCATCCAGATGCCCTGCCCGGCGCGATCCTGCATTTAAAGCCCGGCGACATTTCAGGCATTGGCCCGAATATGGTCGCGCGTTTGGCCGCACACGAACTTCACACCATGGCCGATCTTTGGCACGCCGACGCCGCAAAGCTCCGCCGCGTTTGGGGCGGCGTCATGGGAGCGCGGTTTCATGCGCTCCTTCATGGCGCGGACCTGCCCTCCCCCACGCGCCCTCGCCGCAGCATGAGTCACCAGCATGTCTTGCCCCCCGACGAGCGCACTATA
>CAYZXV010000287.1:0-1951 GCA_964482525.1 uncultured Rhodospirillaceae bacterium
TGATGGCGAATTAAGAAACGCATTGGGCCATGACAGAATCGTAAGAATGGGTGTACACCGTACAAATGAGAGTGATTACAAGAAACCGCCTCAATTCTATCTTCAGTATGCTGTTGGCAACTGTGCCGTTATTATGACGCACAGCCACGCCGAAGAACTTCGCCAAAAAGCGAATAACCAAAACACCATAACTAACGGACAAAACAAGAAAATTATCCATTTTCCTGCACCACCAAAACCGACATAAACCTTCTTTTATCCCCTTGATCCCCCTGCGCATATCTGCTAACCCTACGCCCCTACCGGCTGGAAAGCTCCGTGCGGTCGTGGCGGAATTGGTAGACGCGCAGCGTTGAGGTCGCTGTGGGAGAAATCTCGTGGAAGTTCGAGTCTTCTCGACCGCACCAATTAAAAGGCCCCCATAAGGGGGCTTTTTTCTGCCTAAAACAATGATCAACCTCCTGACAGAACTACCCCCGCTCATTTTTAGTTGTCTTCATCGAACGCTCCGGGGTAAACCAAAAAGCTCCTCATGATTCCGCGACTGATAGGCCCTCGCTTGAACGACCTCTCCATGCCACCGCAGCCATCGGATACCAACATCAAGACCGCGCCGCAACCAAAACGCCCGATCTTGCCCTATGTCTGTCTTTTAATCTTCCTTGCTACTTTCATCACGGGACCTTTGTTCCTGCTGTCCTTTATCGCGGAATCGCCATCGACCGCGCCGCAGACAGTTCTTATCCCGCGTGGCAGCACTGTCCAAGACATTGGGGCGATCCTTGATAAGCAACGGCTTCTTATCCATCCTTTTCTCTTCCGCATCAGTGCACGCATGATGGCGAAAGATCACCTTAAAGCTGGGGAATATGAGTTTCCGGCAGGCATCAATGTCCTCGACCTCACCCGCATGTTGATGGAAGGCAGAACTGTCCCACGTCAAATAACTGTAGCCGAAGGCCTGACGGTGAAGGAAATTCTGGAAGCCCTCAATAGCGAGCCTACACTGACTGGCGTCATTGAGTCCGAACTAGAGGAAGGATCCCTCCTTCCAGAAACTTATAATTTCTCGTACGGCGACTCGCGATCGACCATCCTCTCTCGCATGCAAAAAGATCAAGCTAGGCTTCTCGCCTCGCTGTGGGACACAAGGGAACAAGGAATCCCGCTCTCCACACCACGTGAAGCCTTAGTTCTCGCCTCAATCGTCGAGAAAGAAACTGGCATTAAGGCATCAGAACGTGCAAAGGTCGCAGGCGTGTTTATCAACCGTTTACGGCTTGGCATGCCGCTACAATCTGACCCGACCGTGATTTATGCCCATACGATGGGAAAACGCGATCTTGGTCATGCTCTTTTAAGAAAGGAGCTTGAGATCGACTCACCCTATAACACCTACCGTCGCACAGGCCTGCCCCCTACTCCAATATGCAATCCTGGGCGCGCAGCGCTTGAAGCGACGCTGCACCCGGAGAAGCATGATTATCTGTATTTCGTTGCCGATGGGACAGGTGGCCACGCCTTCGCGAAGACATTAATCGAACACAACGATAACGTTGCGCGCTGGCAAAGTCTTAAAACCCCCTAAACAGTAATTATGACTAATTCTCTGGGCTGAGTTCCGCTCGCAAGATTCTATACATTGCAACATACAATGTTGGAACCAACCATAACGTAAACGCCTGAGAGACAAAAACCTGAAGCCCCATAGCAAGGGCCCCTTCACCAGACATTACGATTAAACCAATGAGAACCCCGACAGGGATAAGTAACAAGATCATGGCAAACACAAGGCAGAGCCAGACGCCAATTAAGCGCCACACATGCCCCTCGGTGATTGCCCAACTGGTCTGCATCTCTGGCTTTTCTTCAAGAAGAACGCAAACCCCAGCCAAAGAGTAACGAGTTACAGAGCGTATAAACATGATCTGACCCAACAAAGGGATGACAT
>CAYZXV010000288.1:0-1948 GCA_964482525.1 uncultured Rhodospirillaceae bacterium
AACCAGCGGTTAGCTTTGAAATTGCTTCACCTGCCGCACCTATGGCGTCAACTAGTTCGCGAAGTATTGCGATGCGCCCTACTGTTCCAGACTGCGCCCATGCCAACGATGGCAGGATAAATGTGACGAGTAAAAACGTTCTTCTAAGCATATCTGTCACCTCCCGAAGACTTGTGGTGCCCAACGCTCGGGGTCAGAGGCGCGCAGCGTAGCGAAGCGTCCTTTGGAGCCCATTGTTAAGCCTTTTTGCTTGAGAAGCATGCACTAAGCAACAGCCTTGCAAATGGTGTGATTTCAATCTTTCCACGCTCAAAAGTAATGACTCTATCTTCTGCCTGCTTTTCCAAACCAGCGTAGGATTTCTTGGCGTGCTCCTCAAGAGGCTCATAGATGTTTTCACCAACCATAAAGATATCCTGCCGAACTTGAAAAATACCCAAACCTTCAAGATTGCTTATATAGGCATGCACATTGTTAGGGTGCTGCAGTTGGTTTAGGCAGGACAGCCCAATCAGCATGGGGTTGAGTGTTTGCCATTCATTTTTCGTTTTCCATTTCCAGCGAACCTCAACAAAAGGGAGGGCTGGCATGCTTCGTATTGATTTGAGAAGAATTGCCTCATCTGGAGAGATATTGTTGATAACATTTACAAAACTGGGATGAGCCAAATTAGCCTGTGACTTTTGCGAGGCTTTTGCTAGAAGCTCCGTATACATTTCACTTAACTCTTCGTTAGAAACGTATGAAAGCTTTTCAGCTATAGGTACTCCGACTTCTGGAGGTACTTCACAAATATCTTCTTCAGGTGTGTCTTCAAGTTTCTGACGATATTTTTCTAAATTACTTTCCAATGCAATCCTGGCCTTTTCATTTAGCAAAGCTATCGGCCATAACAAGGTGTTACCAAGCCCAATGATTGTACTTAGTGCTTTTCCCGCTTGCTGTGCTCCTGGTTTGGCAAGATCCCCATAAATTTCTTTTAATATCGCAGGAGATTTAGCAATTTGGTTTATCAAATCCAATTCTTCCTCCTTATGGGCTTAACGTTGAGGTAAGGGGCGCGCCGCTTGCGGCGCGTCCCGTGTAGGCCGAAGGCCGGAACGAACTTGACCGAATTGTTAGAGCGCATTGGGCTTCTTGCACTCTCGCGGATAACGAGTGTAGTCATTACCCTTGACTGCCGTGGTGGAAGATACTTTGGCCCTTAAGGCAGTTGCCTTGGCAGCTATGCGTGAACTGTCAGTGGTGTTCCCGACTCGCGCGAGGGCATCAGCGTAGTCGTCCAGAACATAGGAAAACCCCACAGGATCCTTGGCTTCAAGCATTTTCTCGCCTAGCGGCAATGCATCCTGAAAATAACGGACAGCATTGGCATAGTGGCCAATATCGTAACTATGTTGGGCCAACTCTCCTCGGGCGACGAAAGTGCGAGGAGAGTGATCACCGTAAGCTTTGTCGTACGCCTTCACGGCTTCAGAAAATGCTTCTTCCGCTTGATCGTGTTCGCACAGGTTGCCGAGTACTATGCCCAGCTTCATAAGCACTTGACCCTCCGCCTCGGGCCCCATATGGCCAAGGCGTGCGTTTATCAAAGCCCGTCTAAATGACTCCTTTGCGGTCAAATAATCGTGGTTGGCCAGAGCCGCTTCGCCAGATTGGTAGTAGTTTGTCGCCGTGTGCTGGTTAATGGGGTTTGCACAACCAGCCAAGGCCAAAAGAACCGAAATGATGGAAAGTGTGGTTTTCATGATTTGCGCTCTAACGTTCAAGGTAACCGGCCTTGCGCGGCTTTATGCGCAAGGTCCGGTTGACCGCGGGGTTGGGCATCATGCAAGGTCAGCAATCATCTTTACAAGGGATCGCTCCGCATCGCGGCTCAGCGAATTGAAAAACGATGTGAACGCCTCTTCCAACTCAGAAGAGCTATTCATCTCGTCCAATAAGCTCC
>CAYZXV010000289.1:0-1943 GCA_964482525.1 uncultured Rhodospirillaceae bacterium
AGCAACCCGAACCGCAAGGGATCAAGATCGGTGATAAGAAGCGACCACGCGACCACTGACCCCGCGCCCGAACCACGACCCGGCCCAACCGGAATGCGGTTGGCTTTTGACCATTTGATAAAGTCGGAGACGATAAGGAAGTAACCGGGAAAGCCCATCTTCACGATCACGTCCAATTCATACGCAAGCCGCTCTTCATACGCCTTGCGGTCCATGATCCCCAGCGCATCAAGACGCTTGGCAAGGCCTTCTTCAGCTTGCTTCTTGAGCTCCTCAACCTCGGTGCGGCCCTCTTCCATTGGAAAGGGCGGAAGGATCGGGCGACGCTCCTCCGGCATAAAGGCGCAGCGCCGTGCAATCACAAGGGTGTTGTCGCAAGCTTCCGGCAGATCTGCGAACAGCGTTCGCATCTCACCCGCCGATTTAAACCGATGATCGGGAGTCAGGCGGCGGCGGTTCGTTTCGGCAAGAACAACCTTATCCGAAATACACAGGAGGGCGTCATGCGCCTCGTACATGTCTTCCGCGCCGAAATACACATCATTCGTGGCTACCAAAGGAATATCGTGTTTATAGGCCAGATCGATGAGCGGCTCTTCTATCCGTCGCTCCTGCTGCGCGATCTCGCCGCCCGGGTGACGGGTAAGCTCGATATAGAACCGATCAAAAAACAGATTACGAAGTTCAAGCAAACGCTCTTCTGCCGCCGCCATCTGCCCTTCAAGCATCAGCCGACCAACAGGGCCTTCAATCCCACCGGAAAGGGCAATTAATCCCCCCGCATGCCGCGCCAACTCTTCATAAGTCACATAGGGATCAGGGCGGTCGGCATCGACAAAAGATTGCGAGACCATGGCGCACAAATTGCGATAGCCAAGCTCGTTTTGCACCAAAAGAACCAGCTGATCGTATAAATCCCGGCGCGCGGGAAGTTTGCCATGCGCCGCGATCTGTTCGGGCCGCGCCAGAGCGATCTGGCACCCGATGATCGGCTGCACGCCCTTACCCGATGCCTTGATCGAAAACTCAAGCGCGCCGAACATATTGCCCTTATCGGTGAGGGCAACTGCGGGCATGTCATGCTGTAGACAAAGCTTGATAAGGTCTTTGCGCGCGGTCAGGCCCTTGCCTTCTTCCACACAGATCGCCCCTTCCGCCAAGGAATAGGCAGAATGCACGCGCAAGTGGATGAAATCGGCCATCGTCATGAAGCAACCTTATACTGAGCCATCAGCTCCGGCAACTGGCGCATATTGTCAAAGACAAGATCGGGGGCCTGCGCGGCGACACGCGCGCGCCACGCCGGGGTCACATGACTCCCGCCCATATAGGCAAAGACGGTCATCCCCGCCGCTTTGGCGGCCTGAACGCCCGCCACACTATCTTCGATCACAAGGCTTTGTTCCGACGCGATGCCCATCTGCTCGGCAGCGAACAGAAACACATCCGGCGCGGGCTTGCTGTTGGCGACTTGATACGAGCTATAAACCCGCCCCTCAAAGAAGGGCAAAAGCTCCGTGATGCGCAAAGCCTCAAGATTTCGCTCTATCGTGCTGCCAGAGGCGATACACATGGGAAGGTTAAGCGCCGAGACAACATCCCTCACCCCAACAGAGGGCTTAAGATCCCGCGCAAATCTCTCTAAGATGAGTTCACGCACAACTGGCATCTCATCTTGCTGAACTTTCACGCCCGTTTCGCGCTCAATGAGATCACGCAAAGATTGGCCGCTATGTCCCGCGCATCGGTCGGTGAAATCTTCGGGCGAGATGGTCCCGCCGCGTTTCGCCAGATAACCCGACCACGCACGGCTACTGTGAATTTCGCTATCCACAAGACAGCCGTCGCAATCCCAGATAAGAAGTGCAAAAGAAGAGTTACCAATTTTCTGATTTTTGGACGTTTCTAACATTTCTGAATCACCCTCCCCTTGCGGGAGGGTC
>CAYZXV010000290.1:0-1943 GCA_964482525.1 uncultured Rhodospirillaceae bacterium
CGTTCAGGCATAGTTACCCACGCGCTCCATTAGATAGGAGCTTCCCGGTAAACGCCTGTAAAAGGATAGCTTGCCCCAGGCGGTCGGCGCGGGTCAGGTTGGCTTCGCCGCCCGCTTCGAGTTCTTCAATTACAGATAGGCACCGCTCGACTTCGGCGATGATTTGCTCCTGCTCAGCAAGTGGTGGAACGATGACCGGCAAGTCACCAACCTTGTTCACACTGAGCGTGTATAAGCCGGACGTAGAGCTTGAGACTTCCTCGATAAAATGTCGGCCCACTGGTGACAGAAGCCAGAATAGAACCCACTTGTTCATCAGGCCAACTACAAGTCGAACCTTAATCAAGTGATTCTGATGCACACACGGATCTATTGACCCATCCCAAATAGCCAACCTTCCGATTTGATCTTTACTGCCATTGCCTTCAACCACTAACAAATCACCTTCGCGCAATAACAGCTTATCCAGCTCGGAGTCTTGAACACCGATGTGCTCAATCTCGTCTAAGCGGAGTTCATTGGCATAGACATTTGCGACGCGCAGATACGGAAGTTTCTCTTTGAGCTTTGCGCGCTTGGGATTCTTCGTTAAACCTCCAACAACCATTCCAAGCTGCTCCAATCTTGCCCACGTCCAACCCTTCGGAAGTGACGGAAGTCCAGTGGCATTTGTAGCTTCTGGCTCTTTGTATTTTCCTCTACCACTCCACTTTGAACGCCGCTCGGCGAGGATGCGTTCCAGGAGTTTGCTAGCCGGCTCCACATCCGGATGCTGCTTGCGCCAGTCTTCGGTCAGGTTGCCTTCGACGGCGGCTTTGAGGACGGCGGCTTTGTAGCGTTTGAGGTTGGCTTTGACGCGCTTGAGGTTGGCGATGGCTTCGTTGAGGCGGGAGAATTGTTTTTCGATCTCCGCGACGATGCACTTTTGCTCACTCAGTGGTGCAAGTGGGAAAGGCAGTGAGCGAAGCTGTTCGAGGCGAATTCCTTTAACCGTTGTCCCTGAGCCGATAGATTCCAGATACTCGGCGATAGATAAGATCCAATACTCAAGATAACCTTTTTCTAGTTCTGGTTTAGCGACCAACGCTTTGAGATCCTGATTAATGGCAGCGTCATAAGGCACACGGATCACTTTCCCCAGGCCAATCCGAGTCGCGATGATTACCGTGTCAGCAGGGATGATGTTGGTTGCACTATCTTGGACTGCATCCCTAGAAATATGGTCGATTGCATCTTCCGGGCGACGCGTCCGCATGTCCTTGACGGTCAGCCACGGGATAGAACCCACCCAATATTTTGGATTGGCCTTTGAGGGTGTGCCACCACCAATGATTTTGTCGAGAACCTCTTCCAGCGAAACAATCTGCCAATGGTCAGGGGTATTCACCTGAAGGGTGTGATAGACACCATTCCCGTTCTTGGTCTCTTGGTTGCCCTTTATTCGTGCTGCGCTCATGCTGCCAATTCCACATTGAGTTCATCAATCATCTCGTTCAGCTGGGCTCCGAAGAGCTGATGCACTTTCCCAAGCCCACCTTCTTGCGCAAAGGGTGCATACTCAAAGTCGTCCGGTTCAACGACAAGGTTGGCCGCGACGTGGTCGCGGATCATTTGCGGGCATACCCGACGACAGAACACAGCCCCTGCAACACAGCTTGTATGGTTTGTGGCGACAGTGCGCCGAAGGTTTTGACGATGCTGCTTTCGGACAGGGTAAAGACTTTGTCGAATCTGATCCAACAAGCTTTGGGGAGTGCGCCATCCACTAAGTCCGTTGCACCGATTGGCATGGCATGATTTGGCTGGGCAACTGAGGTGACGGCCAACCCGATGAAGTCGGCGTGTCGATCTGGCGGGGTCAAGACCATGACCGGCCGTTTCTTGGCCGACTGCAGATCCGAGAAGGGAAATGGAATGAGGACCAGGTCGCCTGGCTTACACGC
>CAYZXV010000291.1:0-1939 GCA_964482525.1 uncultured Rhodospirillaceae bacterium
GCAATGCATGCAGTTTTCGACGGGCGTTGCTCGCTTATCGCGATGGCGCGCGTAATTATGTGATGGGCTATCAATGCAACTGCCTGATGCAGGTCAGCGTGTCGTGGGATCTTCCCGAAGGCAAGGATGTCGAAGCGCGTAAAACAGCGATGCGCGGCGTCGGCGCTTTGGTTGGCAAGTTCCAAGCGCAGAAGTGGGGCAAGGATGAAACGGTTGTGAACCGTCTGCCCGGCGAAGCGAAGGAAGGCGAAGAAAGCACGATCATCTTCTTTCGTGGCCAGAACAAGGACGGCGGCGCGATCACGCTCGCGGGCGCTCCGGTCAAGATGGAAAAGGGCAAGGCAGGCGAAGGCTTGGTTGCCAATATCGACAACATCAAGGGCGTTTCGTTGATCTATGAAAAGGACGCCGCGAAGCCCGACATTTACCGCGTGGATGTCAGCGGCTTCTAATCTGTTGACGTAAAAACCATCGTGAACGATCGCTGTGAAAAGCCGTATCGACCTAGGTTGCGTTAGCTCCGTTTGCTTTTTACATGGGCACTATTGAGCCAATAGCGGGTGGATTTGCGTTCGCCGGTCCGGATAAGTACCCCTTTTTCGACAAGGTCGCGCAAGTCGCGAGTCACAGTCGCACGCGGTGCACCCGTGATTGTAATGTAGTTTTCGGCGCTCAAACCACCCTTGAACCCTTCGATGCCTTCGCGGAAAATGCGGGCGAGGGCTTTTTCCTGCCTTATGTTCAACGCGCCGCGCACCTTATCATAAAGCTTGGTTTTTTCGATTAGGAAATCGACCGTAGCTTGCGTATAGGCCTGTGCCGTTAGGATCGTTTTGGAAAAATAGGCTAGCCAATCGTCGATTTGGTTGTCTTTGTTGTTGCGTTCTAATGCATCGTAATAGGCTTTTTTGCGCTGCTGGATGGTATGCGAAAGCGCGATCAGCGAAGGCTGCCCCAAAGATTGAGCCAAGGCTTTTTCAGCCAAGCCCCGCGCGATCCGACCATTGCCGTCTTCAAACGGATGGATGCAGACGAAATAAAGGTGCGCGATGCCGGCGCGTGTTAAGGCAGACAGCGGCATGGCCCCGCCGGGCGCGGTCTTGTTGAACCAAGAGATGAAGCGCGTCATCTCCCGCGTCATGGCTTTGGACGGAGGGGCTTCAAAATGAATCTTTGGTTTGTAGATCGCACCGGAAACGACCTGCATGGGCTCTTGATGTGTGCGGTAACGTCCGATGTCTTTCAAATCGGTTCGCCCCGACATGATCCTTGTATGCCAGTCAAAGAGCGTTTCGTGCGTCAGGGGATCGGCAAAATGACGATAGAGGTCGATCATCATATCGGCGATGCCGCGCTCGGCTGGCGGGATTTTCCCTTTGTCCGAATCCAACCCGAAATGCCGCCGAATGGACGAATGCAGGCTCGCCCGGTCGAGAATCTCGCCTTCGATCTCCGAGGTCTTATAGGCCTCGTCACTCATTAAATCGACCGTCAGGACGGTCTTGTCCGCGTCGCCGATATGTTTATAACTGCCTTGCAGGATGCCGGATTGACGCAAGAAGGCCCCTTCCGCTTCCTCAAGCGAGGCTTTGTCGTAGGAGAATTTGGGCCAGTCTTCTTGTTGCCAATTCCAGATCATGAGTTATAAATCCCGTTATTATAGCTCACAATATAGCTTAAATGTGAGCTATAAGTCCAGTTCTTTATGCCTCACGAAAAACCCCTTGAAGCCATCTTAAAAGAGAAAAAGGGTTTCAAACTAGCAGTATGGATCAAAAAATATTTGTATATAGATCAGCGAGTTAGAAAACGTAGAGCAAAATAAAATCGTTTGTAATCAATAAGATAATTTGGCAGTATGTTCGCTGCCAAGTATCATTCCCTCCGCCATTAAAACAAAAACCCTCGCCCTTTGGGCGGGGGTTTTTGTTTTAACCGC
>CAYZXV010000292.1:0-1927 GCA_964482525.1 uncultured Rhodospirillaceae bacterium
ACAATGAGGGGGAGAACTTAATATGGCTATCCGATACTAATCCGATTAGGGTCCAGAACTTAGTCATGAAACCATTTCCTGAGAAAATTAATCTTGAATAAGTCTAAATCGTATGTCACTCTCCCTTTATGACAGAGAAAGCTCTCCATTTCGATTTTCTCAAGTCTTTTTCGCCCAAGCGCAAAAAGGCCTAGGGCCTTTTTATCTTTCGTTTGATGCCCGACGAGTACGTTCCGCCTCAAACACCCCCCTTCAAAAAACACAGTGAAATCGGCAACCGCGCGTAGCGCCTTTGCCTCTTAACCAAAGGAATATCACCATGACCGCACCCATTTTTGCGGATGCACAATTGCGTCCTTTTCCAACCGCCGCTTCTGTGATTGCTTTTTTCCGTGAGCAAATTACGCGCAACGGCAACCCCACCCTTGCCGGCGTTGAGGAAGAAATCATCGTCACAGATCGCGATGGCACCCCGATCGACCACACACGGTTTCAATCTATGCTTGGCGATTTGATCCGCGCCTTGCCAAACGGCGAGGTCATTTCCGGCACTTCGGTCGATGGCAACGCCATTCCGGTCTTGTGTGGCCGATATGACGGAGGCCTTGTTCAACCAGAAACAAATACAACACTTGTTGAGTTGGCTCATGCGCCAACGCGCAGCGCGTGGGGTGTATTTGAACAGTCGCGCAGCTTTACGCGTCAATTGATGGAAACGGCAAGCCGGCACGCCCTTCGTGTTATGGGGGGTGGCGTTCTGCCCACCATCACTATGGACGATTTTGCCACACGCGGCGCGGTGATCCCAAATGCAGACTTCATCTATTCGTGGACACATATGACTCAAGGCACCCGCCCCGAATATTGTCGCACCGTGTTTGGAACAGCCAGCATCCATCACAATATGGGGTTTGATAATCCCGAAAGAATGGCGCGTTACATCACGACCGCGCTACGCCTTCAGCCGACCATGATCGCGCTTTTGGGTAATGCACCGATCTGGAACAACCAAAGAGCGACAAGCGAAGGCGCAGCGCTTCTGTCCGAACGGAGCAACGCGCAGATTGACTATGGCCATGTTTACGGCATGCAAGACGGGCTTCAGTATCTTTACCCGGATTTTCTAATCGACCCGCAGGCCTCGTTTGACAGCATTGTGAACGGTTATCTTGATCTGCCGCTGGACCGCACTTACGCTGGGGGGCGGAAAGTCTTTTGCAACGGCATGACGATGCGCGAATACCTGACGAACGGCTTCGAAGTGGATGGAACGACCCATTACCCCGACGCGGCGGCGCTCACCATGATGTTGCGCGAACCGATCGTCGATGTCCGCCCCAACTTCACAGGAACCGCGCCACGCGTGGAAACGCGCGCACATGACGGCGTGAACCAGCATATGGCCGTTGCGTTAGACGCTTTCTATCGTGGGATATCCGCCAATCTTGGCGAAGCACACACGCTGACGTCGGCGATAAGCATGGACGAGATCAGACTGGCCCGCAAAATGGTCTGCCGCCAAGGCCTTCAAACGCCGCTCATTCACAGACGCCCGGATATCACAACGCAGCAGGATATGGCTCTTGCTATTCTTGCTGTTGCCGAGCGCGGTCTTGAACAACGTGGCCTAGGAGAACAAGCCCTTCTTAGTCCGCTTTGGACACTGGCGGCAACGGGACGCAATCCGGCCCAGCGTTTGTTATCCGTCTATCGCCAGAGTGGTCGCGATATGACCGCCGTTCTAAGCGCGATGCGGTATGATAACGCAGGCTTTGCCGACGGTACGCGTTACGCCTGGCCACACAGACCGCCGCAAACAACCCGCATCAACCAGCCACGGAGGGCCATCGGATGCTGCCAGTAATCCTCACAAACGCATTCTTGCGTCCTCGCGGCACGCGCACCAGCAAGGGCGTGAGCGTATGCG
>CAYZXV010000293.1:0-1912 GCA_964482525.1 uncultured Rhodospirillaceae bacterium
TACTGAACGAAGCCCACCCCGAGCGCGCAGTCGACCTCCTTCCGCGGCAGGGCCGGACGAACGGGCTGCAGTTCACGGCGGAGGAGCGCGCCATCCAGGAGAACGGCGGCACGTTCGCGGATGCCTTCAATTCTGGCGGCATGACGAGCCGCAACCTTCCATGGCTCTGGCGCCTTATAACCAGCGGTGAGTTCAAGCACCCGCGCCTTGGCATCGGCAAGGAGGCGTTCGCTGTTCATCGTGATGCGATCATTCTTCCCAAGGATACCGAGCGCCTTTGCATCCGCAGCAGATTTCGACGCCGCCGCCGTCATGAGCAACTGGAACACGCGGTTGATTGGCGGCACGCCGCCAAGATCGCCCACCGCCGCCGCACGACCGAGCATTTGCGCACAGCCGCCCCAACCGGGGATCAGGCCCACATTGACCTCAACCAGCCCTTGCGAGAGTTCGCAGTATGCCTGGATCGCGGAGCAATGCAGCGTGATTTCACAGCCGCCGCCCATCGCCGCGCCGGTCGGCGCCGCAACAGAGGGGAACGGCGCAAAGCGCAGGGCGCTGTACGCCTGTTGGCCTTGCTTGATAAAGGTTTCGATGGCGTCGTAGTTGCCAGCCTTTGCATCCGCAAGGAACTGCGTAAGGTTCGCGCCGACCGAGAAGTTGCGGCCTTCGTTATAGATCACAAGGCCCTTCCATTTGCCCTTGCCATCGCCGATGAGGGCGATCGACTTGTGGATCATTTGGAAGATATCATTATCGAGCGCGTTCGCCTTACTGGTGAACTCAAGGCACAGCACGCCATCGCCAATATCCCACAGCGCGGCCGAGCCGTTCTTTTCAACTGGCTGGCTGGCGAGCTTGATATCGTTAAGCACAATCACACCATCGGGATGATAGACGGGCGCATAGCTGCCATCGATTTGCAGGAACTCGCGGCGGCCATTGGCCACGCGATAGAAGGTCTTGCCAACCGCTTTTTCAAGGAACGCAGGCACAGGACGCCCTTCGCTGCGCAGGCGCGAGGCAAACCATTCGGTGCCGAGCTTGTCGATGAGTTCGAACGGTCCAAAGCCCCAGGCATAGCCCATCCGCATACCTGCATCGGCAAGCGTGATATCGGGCACCGTGTCGGGGACGAGGTTGAAGGCATAGGACAGTGTTTCGGATAGAACCCGCCACGCATATTGGCCGATCTTGTCGGTCGCTTCGCACAGCGCGCGCAGATCTTTGCCCGCTGCTTCGATGGTCGGAATCTTTTGCGAAACAGAAAGCGCATATTCGCCCGTTTCAAGGTTGATCGACTCCTTGGTCTTCGCGCCGGTTGCATCCTTGCCCATGCGGTAATAGCCGCCCTTGCCTTTGCGGCCTGTATAGCCGTCGGCAATCATCTTTTTGGAGAGATCATGCTCTTGATAGATGCGGCGATACACATCGTTTGGCCCCAGCGTCTTGAGCAAGCTTTGCCCAATGAGCGGCATTAGATCGAGGCCGATCAAATCGATCAACCCGAACACGCCCGTGCCGGGCACGCCCATCGGCTTGCCGCAGACTTGGTCCGCTTCCTCAACGGTCAGACCCAAATCCATCGCCGCATTGACGGCGGACATCAGCCAGAACATGCCAAGGCGGTTTGCGATAAATCCCGGCGTGTCGTTACAAGGCACAACGCCCTTGCCCAGCGCACGATCACAGAAATCAGCCATCAGCTTGACGGATTTCGGGTCGTTCTTTGGCCCGGTGATCAGCTCCAAAAGGCGCATGTAACGCACGGGATTAAAGAAGTGCGTGACCATAAAGTCCTTGCCGAACGCAGGCGATTGATCACCAATCAGGTTCGCAAGCGGAATGGTCGAGGTGTTCGAGGCCACGATCGTGCCCGGTGCGCGGATGGCGTCAATTTTCTTATACAGAT
>CAYZXV010000294.1:0-1909 GCA_964482525.1 uncultured Rhodospirillaceae bacterium
TTCGGGACGCCAACAAGCCAGGGCTTCAGACTTACGACAAGGCCATCAAGCCGACTTGTCCAGCGTGAACCTCTCGTGCGCAATATTGAATGGTGTTCAACTCCAAGCCGCAAACCTTCGCCTGGCGCTCCTGCGAGGCGCATCGTTCAACAGTGCCGTTTTTTCAATGGCTGATCTTTCTGGCTGTAATGCTTGCGAGGCTTTTTTCACAAAATCAGACTGTCGAGGTATTAATTTATCTCAGGCAAACATGGAAGAAATCGACCTAAGGTCAACCGACTGCTCCCCTATGTCAATCATGACCGGGTTTTCTGGGGGGCGGCCTGTAAGTTGGCCGGCGAACTTCTCTCAAGCCTGCCTCAGACACGCGAAAATGAGCGATGGAAACTTCAGTTTTGCCAATTTTGAAGGAGCCATTCTTACCAATGCGGATCTGCGCGATGCCAATCTTGAGGAAGCCGTTCTGGTCGATGCCGATTTGACTGGCGCTGATTTACGTGGCACGAATATGAAGAAAGCTGATTTGCGTGGGGCCATTGGGCTTTAATAAACGGAAGAAAGGTTTCATATGGACAATAAGTATTTAAAGCCCATGCTCGACACTGGCTCGCCGCGTGTTTTTAATTGCAATGAAATGTCGCGCCGTGTGCTGGCCCAAAATCCGGATGCCCCGCCCTTTTTCGCTAACAAGGCGCTTAACGCCATCGTCCTTATCAAAGATACGGTGCCAGAGGAGGACCGCCGCGCCGGCGCACCAAGTGTCGGCATGAAACTGTATTTTCCCTTTAATGAAAACGAGATTTACGAAGGTGGGCGGACCATTTTCTATCACGCGAAAGGCGTTGAAAAAGCTATCTTGGATTATTGCGGCGAAAGTGCCGTTTCGCGCGATGCTTTAGACCGGGATCTTCGCATCATGTCGGTGTTGGCCCGCATTCCTTCCTTGGATCCTTTTCTGATGAAGGACATTTTCCTGCAAGAGAAGATCAATGTCCACGAAGCTTATCTGGAGGTAAGTCAGGAAGCGTGGGAAGAAATTGAGTTATATATGCTTCAGAAATTTGAACCCCTCATCACAGCCGCCTTTCCAGATGTGCAATCCTCGGATGATAAAGCTCGTCAGCTCATCGACAAAATATGGGAAGCCCAGGATCTTGATGCCCTCATGCCGCTCATTACTGCCTTCCGTCTCCCTCGGGAGAAAGCGCTTGAGATTTTCTCGTCTTGGAAAGGCATCGTGTATTATTCCTATCAATACATGCGGGAACAAACGAACTTTCTTAATCTCTTAAAATGGATCGGACAGGATATTCCATCGGTCGGCGTCTCCTCCGAGGAAAAGAAGAAAGCGGCAGCCAACCTAACTCTTGTCAAAGATCAATTACGCCTTGAATGGCAGAAAACGGACGAGATCGTTCGCTCTTATCAGTCCAGTTATGATAAAATGTTCAAGGACAAAACCAGTTCAACTGAGTTCCTAACCTTCCTTAAAAACAGCGACAAGACGTATTGGCAAGTCGGCAACTGCCTTGGGAAAGTCAATCATGCGACCTATTGTTGGGAAGTTATGACCTCGCGCTATGATGATCGCAAGCTCCCCTGGGGCCCTCGGCAAGAAGTGATCGGCCTCTTGGCAAAGATTATGGAGCCTGAAAAGAAGGCCGCGACAAGCATGGCTTGGTCCTAATTTTTACCCTCGGAAGCTTATCCGCGCCATATAGAAGCCATCGATTCCGCCAAGGTCCTCCCAGTGGCATGGCAGGCAACGAAGATCGCCTTTGGCCGTCAAGAAAGCATCCGCTCCTTTTATCTCGCCAGGCTGGACTGCCAAACGAGCACAGGCCGGATGCCGGACCAAAAAGGCCTCGATCCGCTCCTCTGCCTCTTCTTTTTGCAAGGAGCAAACGGC
>CAYZXV010000295.1:0-1899 GCA_964482525.1 uncultured Rhodospirillaceae bacterium
GCCTACGCTGCTGCGCAGCTTTGGCGCGACAAGTCGCTCTGCCGTCACGAGTGCCGGCAGGGCTCGTCCGGAATGACGGTGTTTATTACGGCCAATCTACTTGAAAAAGCCCCTAGGACTTTGCCAAGTTTGTTTAGCCCGGAGCCTTCGGCGTATTGGTGGAGACGACCATATGAAGCAATCGCGTGCGCTGGGCCGGAATGGCATGAAGGGCCTCTCTTGCTGCCTTTTGCACAACGACGGGCTGACCTTCTCTCGTCGCGTATTTCACCGCCCGAACGTGCCGCTCAGTCAGCCAGTGATCGCTGACTTTCTTAAAGAAAACGCCCATGGTTTGAAGCGCCGCCACACGCACCTCGTCCATAGGATGATTGACCGCGCAATCAACAACTGCATCAACACAATTCATTTTCCGCCGCACACCTTGGGGAGACATAAAGCCACTTGGTAACGATAGATCGAATTGCGTTGCACACGGCTCGCAAACAATCGCTGCCGCGCGGCTAAGAGCGCGTTCTTTGCCGGTCTTCTCACGCGCTACGCTCTTGGGCATCCAGTTCCACGGCGCCGTAACCTTTGCAAGAAACATCGCGGACCGCGACATCGGTATTAATAATTCCTGGGCACTTCGGACAAGAAGCGTGAGCGCAATCGCCGGATTATCCTTAATCAGCGCACTGAAAACGTGTGGGCTGTTGCCCGTGGCGTCAAGAAGCGCGAGTTCGGCCAAAGCCGGACGTTGCAGAACGACATCTTTCACAAACAATGGAAGGTGCGGATTGCTTGCCCCTACGCCTTGCTTCACAAGATTAAGCGCACCTGCGCCGAACGCGTGGCCCACCCAGTTCCCGCCGCCGACTCCAACGTGGCGTTCTTCTTCCGCAGTGAGGCCAGAGCCAATCAGAACGCCCAGCGCATGAAACAGCTCTTCGTTTGAAGTGGCTGGCGTCGTGGAGAATGCCGTTTCCGGCACGTCTTTTGGATTAAAAGCAAGCCCATTGAATACGTCAATTGCCATAGCGCCGAATAAATCAACCGTCAGCCAGTTGGGGTAAACTTTGTATTCGAGATAAGAACCAACGGCTTTCCTGAGAAGATTGACTCTGCGTTCGTTGGATAGCGACTCATAGTTGTTGATGGTTCTTTCGGACATGGCCTCTTATTCCTTTATCAAATGAGCTTTGGTTTATGCTTTGGCGGGATGCTATCACTCGCCTGCCGCAACTAATAAAAAAATATTATGGTTAACGGCCCATTTTCTGGGGTCAAAACCACCGCCACCAGAGTGAAAGGCCGGGTGTTTCGCGGCAGGCGGTGCGGACATGCGCCAGATCGATAAGGTGAACGCCATCAGCATAGGCAGCCAAAAGCGTCTTGTCCGCCAATTGATGAATAAGGCGCGGAATGCCGCCGCTGACCCGCGCGAGACGTGCGGCAGCGCGCGGAGAAAAACTGAGCCGAAGGGTCTCGGCGGGCGCTTCGATCTTTTTTCGCGTTTTGGGCGCTCGCTTGGCGCTTCGCGCAAGACGGTGATGAAGATAGGCCTCAACCGCGTCGGCAGGCAGCGGCTTCATATCGAAATGAAAGCTCACGCGCTGGGTAATCTGTCGCTGGCCATAGCCTTTGAGCAAGTCATCAAGCTCCGGCTGTCCAAAGAGCACGATTTGCAGCAGCTTGTTTTTCTCTGTCTCGAGGTTAGTCAAAAGCCGCACAGCCTCAAGCCCCGATGCGCCAAGCGCCTGCGCCTCGTCGATGATAAGAACGCTGCGGCGTCCTTTGGCATGTTCTTTAAGCAAATAGGCGCGAAGCTGTTCGGCGGCTTGGCCTTCATCCTTTGGTTTAAGGCCGAACTCTTTCGCAATAAGCGCAGGAAGCTGCGTGGGCGTAAGGCCAACCGGC
>CAYZXV010000296.1:0-1892 GCA_964482525.1 uncultured Rhodospirillaceae bacterium
CGGAGCTGTTTTTACCCTCACTAATCTGCTGGAAGGGACGTTAGCCGCAAGGTACATTTTTCTTCTCTGACGGCCTTCGGCGGTCAAGCAGCCGAGGGCCCATTATCGTCTGTGTTGTCAAACGGCGGAGGATTGACAGAGAGGATGGTCAACGTTTCCATGCGTCCATCGCGGGTCTTCCATTGAAAAGACTGTCCGGCGGACAATCCCAAAAGCGCAACCCCAACAGGAGTCATGATCGATACGCGCCCAAGGGCAATGTTGGCATCCTTTGGCAGTACGAGCGTAACGTGTTTTTCACCTTGCGTTTTGGTGTAAAAAACAGCGGAACCGCCGATGCTGATAAAATCGACTTTATCCGCATCCGGCACAACTGTGGCGCGTTCCAACTCGGCCAACAGATCGTCGGCCTCTTCATTCTGTTTGCCGAGGGCGCTGGCTAGCATCCACAAGCGGTTCGCATCCGTTTGGGTTACGCGGATGGTAGGCTTTTCAAGAAATTGAACGGTCATGGTTGAACCCCTTTATTGAAGGACGGAAGCGCCGGTCTTATTGCGCTGTGGTGTGACAATGGATGAGTTTGTGAAAAGCGTGATCCCCGTGCCCAGGGATCAAAATCTGGGCAGGGGCCTATGAGCCCGCGGCGAGCAGACCTGCGCGAATGAGGGTGAATTTCGACGATGTGACGAATTTTTTGTTCATGATCCGATGATAATAAGTTTCACCGAAAAAGGCAAGAATGCAAAAATAAATTGATTAATTTATCACTGCTGTCCGGTAAAAACGTGACTGGCGAGAAGGAAGCAGCTGAAAGGAAAGGGTTTTCAGGCTAAAAATTTTGGGGTCGATTTGAACGGGGTTTGGACATTAGGCGATAAAATCCTTCGCATTTTCATTGACAGCGAAGGCATGCCATGCAAACCGGTCGTCCTCTTTTTTCACAGGTGATGGATTTTCTTCCGTGGACGAGTTTTGATCGTCTGGTCGAGAGATATAGCGGCAACCATTATGTGAAAAGATTTTCTTGCACAGCGCAGTTTCGCGCGATGGCTTTTGCGCAGATGACGTTTCGAGAAAGTCTGCGCGACATCGAAGCCAGCCTCAACGCGCATCCGTCAAAACTTTACGGCATGGGGTTTCGTAATCCCATCGCAAGAACAACTCTTGCAGATGCAAACGAAGTTCGCGATTGGCGCATGTGGCACGATCTTGCGGCGATCTTGATCCGCCGCGCGCGCAAACTTTACGCGAAAGATGACATCGGACTTAATCTCGACAACACCGTGTATGCGCTCGATAGCACGACGATTGATTTGTGTTTATCCTTATTTCCGTGGGCTGATTTTCGTTCGACAAAAGCCGCCGTCAAGAGCCGGAGCCATCTATGTTATGGACCGAGGCTATGTCGATTTCCGGCGTTTGTATGTTCTAACGCAAGCCGGAGCCTTCTTCGTCACCCGCGCAAAAACCAACATGAAGTATTATCGGGTCTAGAGCCGCAGGAAAGCATCCACGCAATCTAGAAGATCAGCGCGCACCATCGAGACTTCGTCGATGATGATGGTCTTGAGCTTTTTATAAAGCTTCGCCCGGCGCGGTTTGGATTTCTTGTCCCGAATTTTCTGCGGCGTCACGTCCACATAGAAATTGAAAAAACTGTGGATCGTCTGCCCTTTGACGTTCAACGCCGCAACGCCCGTTGGCGCAAGGATGACCGGTTCCTTATCCGTGATCTTGCAGAAATGCGACAACAACGTCGATTTACCCGTCCCCGCCTTGCCAGTGATGAACAGGCTTTGCCCCGTTTCTTCCATCAGGCGCAGGGCTTCTTTGAACCGGTCGTTGATGTCGATTTTGGACATAAAAGCATTTCACCTATTATGAAGAATAAG
>CAYZXV010000297.1:0-1877 GCA_964482525.1 uncultured Rhodospirillaceae bacterium
TAAGGCGCCAGAGCCATGGAAGGTTGCGCTCCCCGGTCCGTCGGGCAAAGCCGCGCTTGAGCTCATCCTTGAAACCATCAAAGCCTCGCCGCATGAGGTTACCATCGGCAAGATGGTCGCCGATGTGCTGTGCGGCGGCGAAGGTGGCTTGTCCGGTACAGTGACGGAGGCGCAAATCATGGACGCCGAACGTGCGGTGTTTATGAAGCTGGTGCGACTGCCTGAATCCATCGCCCGGATCGAGCATATGCTCGAAAAAGGCAAACCGCTTAAGAACTGATCCTCCCCTCACACGGATCATAAAAGAAAACCCCCTGTCCTTTTTCAAAAGGACAGGGGGTTTTTGTTTTCAATTAAGGACGGTGCTTTCCAATTTCGTCACCCCGGACGAGTGACACACAGCGGTCATCTTTTGACCCCGCCCCTAACCCCTCCCCAAGGGGAGGGGGATTTCACCGTGCTTGCGGATAGAGAGCACCATCAATGTTTGTCATTTTTATCATGATATTGCAGCAAAATCGAAAGTGTCCCCCTCCCCTTGGGGAGGGGTTAGGGGCGGGGTGTATGAAAGTTATTATCGCTTTCGAAGAGTAAGAAACATTTCCTGTACCCCAGATCTGCATGCCGCACGATGTGCACCGCTTATCTGTGGTGACGGATAAGGGATGACGGCTTAACCGTTTTGCAACGTAATCCCGGTGAGGGTTTGGGAACGGCAGGACGCGCGGTGATATTCTTTGAGCATCATTTTGTTACCCTCTGCCGACAATCTTTCAACCAGCACCTTCGCATCAATGGCCGCTTCTTCCGGCGTCTTGTTGAAGAAGGTGACGCCTTTTGCGCTGCTGATTGCGCCGTCATGCCATGCGGGACGCTGTGTTTGTGGGCTGTAAAGGCGGATTATTTCTGCAGAACTTAGTGTCACCGCATAACCGGCTTCATAGGCCGAAATGCCACCGCCGCAGGTCATGGTGCAAACATTGCCGATCTTTTTCGCGACGCTGATACGTCCGCCGAAATCAAGACATGTGCGATCACCCACTGAGCGCATGGCGACAAAGTTTCCTTGCCCTTGTGCATTCATGCGTGGCGGGGTGTCGTGGTTGAAGAATGCGCCGCCAAGGCTGTCGATATGCAGCGTTATATAGTTGGGGTTTAGCTTCAACTGTTTATCCTCTTCCTCGCGGTTTGCCGGGACTGGCGAGAGTACCGCGATATCGAGGGGCTCTAGCGTATGGAACCACTCTCGCTTCCCCTTGCCGAAATGGAGATTGAGGGTAGGGGGAAGGGTGGGGAAGTGGTGCTCGTTTCCTGTGATCTCTGCGGCGGCGCGTTGAAGGATGCGACTTTCTCGGCGCGTCATAAGCGTAACTTCGCGGCCAATCGACCCCGCCACGATCAGGGAGCCGTCGAGGATAATGATTGTTGTACTGTCAGGGATGTCATCAGCAATAAGCGTATTTCCGTGGAATGTTTCCAAGGAAGAGAAAGAGTAATTGTAGGAGATATCGGTGAGTATCCCGTTTTCTTTAAAGTGACTCCAATCAGTCGCCATGTTTAACGTATTCCAATCAATAACTTCTCTGGGTGCCTTGCTCATAGTTAAATCCCCTTTGGTTTATCGCGTCGTTGGTGTCATGCCTGTGGCCAGTAACTGACCCACAAAAAGAAAAAAAATGGGTTGAACGCATGCGTTCAACGTCTGCGCGGGCACGACGGTGTGGATGCTTGCTTGAACATTTATCCCGTCACCCCCGCCCCGTGTCGGAGCACGGGGCAGGCTCCGGCGGGGGTCCAATTTGTTTTTGTTTGAAGAGCCAGCCTCCCCGCCTTGGGAGAAATCATATTGTATGTATAGGAAAAAGCCCACGTTATTT
>CAYZXV010000298.1:0-1868 GCA_964482525.1 uncultured Rhodospirillaceae bacterium
TATCCGCAATAACGCAGGTGTCCCCCTCCCCTTGGGGAGGGGTTAGGGGCGGGGTGTATAGAAATAACTGTGTCGAAAAAAAGCGCACATTTTTTATGGCAACACTGCTTTTTGTATTCTTACAAAACAGCATATGTGAAAGCCAATCAGCGCCGCACGGGCCTGTGTGCGAAGATGTCCACGTCCGCCCATCCGGCGACGTCCAGCGCGGCGCGGGTCGGCAGAAATGCGAAGGCGGCCTTCGCCAAATGATCCCGCCGCTCGCGGGTCAGGATATCATCGAGCTTGTCCTTGATCCGGTGCAGGTACAACACATCCGAGGCTGCATAAAGTTGTTGTTCAGGCGTCAGTTCATTCGCGCCCCAGTCGGAGGTTTGCTGCTCCTTCACAAGATCAACGCCCAATAAATCGTGGGTGAGGTCCTTAAGGCTGTGTTTGTCTGTAAAGGTGCGGCCAAGGACAGAGGCAATCTTGGTGCAGTACACAGGCTGTGGCATCACACCAAGGTTGAAAAAAATCATCGCAAGGTCGGCGCGTGCGAAATGAAACAGTTTTGTAATGCGCGAGTCGTCAAGAAGGCGTTTTAGGTTCGGCGCGTCGTATTTGCCTTGCGCAAACTGCACAAGATGCGCTGTGCCGTCGCCAGAGGAAAGCTGGACAAGGCACAGGCGGTCGCGCGTGCAATTCAGGCCCAAGGATTCCGTGTCGATCGCAACGCACGATCCGAAATCGAGGTCGGCGGGGATGTCGCCATGATGAAGCGTAATCTGAGGGTGGGTCATACGGGTTGGTTCCTTTTTGGGCCTGCTGTGTTTGATCCACCATAAGGCCTGTGGCTTGAAACTCAAGAAAAAAGCCCTGCCGCCACATCCTATGATGTCCTCAAAGAAAAATCCCGAGGCTGCGGGAGCGGCCTCGGGATTGCTGATGGGCTTCTTTATCTGAAAAAGCTTCTTACGCGGCTTTCTTTTCTTTCGTCAAAACGCCTTCGAGTTTGGCAGTTGCTTTCATTTGATCGATCTTTTCAACGGCAGCAAGCTCGCGGGCCAAACGTTCCAAAGCGGCCTGATAGATCTGGCGTTCGCTGTAGGAGTGTTCGGGTTGATCCGCGCCGCGATGCAAATCGCGCACGACTTCCGCGATGGAGACGGGGTCGCCAGAGTTGATCTTTGATTCATATTCTTGCGCGCGGCGGCTCCACATCACGCGGCGGACCTTTGACTTGCCTTGCAGCGTGGAGAGGGCTTCCTTGATGCGGTCGCGCGAGCTGAGGCGACGTAGACCAGAGGTCTTGGCCTTGGCCACGGGAACTTTCAGGCGCATACGGTCCTGTTCAAACATAATGGAGTAGAGGGAGACGGCTTCATCGCCGACCGTGAACGTATCAATCCCTTCGACCCGGCCCACACCGTGAGCGGGATATACAACGAAATCGCCTTTTTTGAACTCTAGTTTCTCGGCCATGTGAAGATCGCTCCTTGCATACAGAATTGACGCCAGCAGTTTTAACCATACGGGTCATTTTTGTCTTTTTTGCGATGCAATATCGAATAGGTTCTTCCTGAATGCTTTCAGGTCCCGGCACACCACTAACGCTGCGGTCACGCACTTGGCGGGACAGCTATGCTTAACAGCCGGGCTTGAAAGCGGATCCGGAAGGCCTTTTGATAAAGCCAAACCTTACCCCGTTCCGATATGTATACCATTTTTTAGGGATTATGACAAAGGTTTCGCAAAACTTTTTTAAGAATTATTCTGTTTCAATATGTTATATGGCAAAAATAAGGTTAACGCGCGGCATCAGAAAGGGTGTTTGCCGCCTCATGACCCTTTATGAAAAGAGGATTCACGGATGGGACGGCGATTTT
>CAYZXV010000299.1:0-1816 GCA_964482525.1 uncultured Rhodospirillaceae bacterium
AATCAAACCGCCTATGAATTACGGGTGTAAAGTTCATCAAAAATAGAATCGCCCCATGACCACCATCCACGCGCTTTTAGAACAATTCAGGGAGGCCGCGACCTCCAACCGTGATCTTGGGGACAAGTTTGAGCGGTTGATCGCGAATTATCTGGTCACAGACCCCATTTATGCGAGCATTTATAGCGACGTTTGGCTTTGGTCAGAATGGCCGGATCGCAGGAACAAGCCTGACACCGGCATTGACTTGGTGGCCAAAGAACGAGCGACCGGCGATTATTGCGCTATCCAGTGCAAATTTTATGACCCTTCCCATACTCTTTCAAAAGAAGACATCGACTCTTTCTTCACCGCGTCCGGCAAGCACCCCTTTACAAGCCGAATGATCGTCTCCACGACGGACAGGTGGGGCAAGAATGCGGAGGATGCTCTTAATAATCAAAAAACGCCTGTTACGCGCCTGCGCGTTCAGGATTTGGCGGATAGTCCTATTGATTGGAGCCATTTCAGCCTGTCAAATCCAAAGGACATCAAACGAAAAGCCAAAAAGAAACTGCGCGACCATCAAAAGGCCGCACTGGCAAAGGTCGAGGCAGGGTTAAAAACGGCGGATCGTGGCAAGCTCATTATGGCTTGTGGCACGGGAAAAACCTTTACCGCTCTCAAAATCGCCGAAACGCTTGTCCCGAATAAAGGGCACGTCTTGTTTCTTGTGCCTTCCATATCGCTCCTTTCGC
This sequence comes from uncultured Rhodospirillaceae bacterium, assembly GCA_964482525.1. GTDB lineage: Bacteria > Pseudomonadota > Alphaproteobacteria > UBA9219 > UBA9219 > UBA8914. The sequence goes on from CAYZXV010000299.1 coordinate 738, forward strand.
AAACCTTGCGCGAATGGACGGCAGAGTCAGAAACGGCATTGCATCCCTATGCCGTATGTTCTGATGTGAAGGTCGGCAAGAAGGCTGATAATGAAGACATAAGTGCCCACGACTTGCCTTTTCCAGCCACAACCGACACCAAGAAACTTGTCGAACAGGTTGCATCCTTTGCCAAGAAAGACGGGCTGACGGTTGTTTTTTCGACCTATCAATCCATCAAGGTTGTGGCCGATGCCCAGAAAAAGGGCTTGCCGGATTTTGACCTGATTATCTGCGATGAAGCCCACCGCACGACCGGCGTGACGCTTGAAGGCGAAGACGAATCCCATTTCGTCAAAGTTCACGATCAAAAGTTTATCAAAGGCGACAAGCGCGTCTATATGACCGCCACCCCGCGCATTTTTAGTGATGGTTCGGTAACCCAAGCTAGAGATGCCAATGCAACGCTTTGTTCCATGGACGACGCCTCGCTTTATGGCGAGGAGCTTTATCGCCTCGGCTTTGGCGAGGCCGTGGGCAAAGGCTTGCTGTCCGATTACAAAGTTATGGTTCTGGCTGTTGACGAAAAATACATCAGCAAGACGTTTCAAAAGCAAATTGCCGACAAGGATAACGAGATCAAGCTGGAAGATGCCGTCAAAATTATGGGCTGTTGGAACGGGCTGTCCAAACGGATGGCGCGGGATGAAAACGGCAATGTTTTGGAGACAGACCCCGCGCCCATGCGCCGCGCCGTGGCTTTCTCGCGGTCGATCAAGGATTCCAAACGCCTGACAGACCTTTTTGAAAAGGTCGTGGACGAATACCGGCTCAAGCATTTGGAGGACGACAAAACGCTGGTCTGCGAAATCGATCATGTGGACGGAACCTATAACGCCCTTATGCGCAACGAACGGCTGGATTGGCTGAAACAAGATATTCAAGCCAATGTCTGCCGCATTCTGTCCAACGCCCGTTGCCTGTCCGAAGGCGTGGACGTGCCCGCGCTGGATGCCGTGATGTTTTTGAACCCGCGCAATTCGATTGTGGACGTGGTGCAGTCGGTCGGTCGCGTGATGCGCAAAGACCCGGCTGGCCGC
>CAYZXV010000300.1:0-1790 GCA_964482525.1 uncultured Rhodospirillaceae bacterium
TGTACCTTTTTTGAGGCGACCTTTCGTTCCTTCAACGTTGCCATAAATGTCATTGAATTGTTCGATGCTGTCCTGCACTCCCAGTGTCTTTACCTTGAGTGGTTTTGCTTTGCTTATCTCTTCGCTGGCTCTTTCATACATTTTTCTTGTTTTATAATTGGATATATAATCTTCTAATGCTGAAGCTGCGAGATACAATGAAATAGGTGCTGCGCAAAGCCCCCAAACAATAATTGTGTTCCGTGTTTTTTTATTGAATCTTTTGTTCAGTTTATCTTTTTCTCGAAGAGCAAGGAATTGCTCACGTTGCTCTTTTGTCTCTGTAATTGGTTTGCCATTTTTAATCTCGATTTTCGAGGTATCAATAGTGCTTCTTTTGGCCATGCCCCTGGTTGAAAAGGATTTTCTTGCTTCGTTAAAACGGTTTCTGATAAATTTTGCAATCATTTTTACGCCTCATTATAGGGATATTTATGTTCGTGCTTCGTATATCATTCTGTGCTGAACTAAGTCAATTGTTGCAAAGATTAGGGTCCGGACCCTAGTCAAATAAAGTAATCATAAAGAATAGAAAAAACGGGATTCCCGCTTCCGCGGGAATGACGGTTTTTGTGAAACCATCTTTCCTTTTGCGTCACCCCCGAGAAAGCGGGGGTCCCGGTTGTTTATTTTAACATTGGGTATTTCGTTCGCCTGTTTGTCCTACCCCTCCCGCTCGATCGCAAAGTCGATCAGGTCCACAAGGGCGGGGTAGAAGGGGCTGTGTGAAAACAGGCCCAGCGAGTCCCGCGCAATCGCGCCATAATGCCGAGCGCGCGCAAGACTGTCGTTTGCCGCATCGTGACGGCGGATCAAATCTTGCGCATGGGCAAGGTCGCCGTCGCGGTGTGTTCGGTCGCTGAGTGTGCGGTGCCAAAAGGCACGCTCAGCTTCGTTGCCTCGATGAATGGCCAGAATGACGGGCAGGGTGAGCTTCCCTTCGCGGAAATCATCGCCAATGGTTTTGCCAAGGCGTTCTTGCTGCGCCGAGTAATCAAGAACATCGTCCGTAATCTGGAACGCGATGCCGAGGTTAAGGCCAAAGGCGCGCAAGGCTTCTTCCTCTGCGGCGCCGCGTCCTGCCACCACCGCGCCAATCCGGCAGGAGGCCGAGAACAGCTCCGCCGTTTTGGATTTGATGATGTCGAGGTAGGTTTGCTCGTTCATCGTGCTGTCGCCCTGCGCACTGAGTTGTAGAACTTCGCCTTCCGCGATGATGGCGGAGGCCGAGGAGAGAATGCGCAACACGTCAATCGAGCCATCCTCGACCATAAGCTGGAACGCGCGTGAAAGCAGGAAATCACCAACGAGCACGCTTGACGGGTTACCGAACAGGGCATTGGCCGAAGGTTCGCCACGCCGCAGGTCGCTGGCATCCACGACATCATCGTGAAGAAGCGTTGCTGTGTGCAGCATTTCGACTGCCGCCGCGAGTTTGCGGTGACGTTGCCCTTCATAGCCGCACAAACGCGTCGCCGCGAGCGCCAGCACGGGCCGCAGACGTTTGCCCCCAGCCGTGATAATATGATTGCCCAATCGGGGGATCATCGGCACAGGGCTTTCAAGCCGCTGAATAAGAATCTGGTTAACGGCCGCGATATCCTCGGCAATCAGTGCCGAAAGGCGCGAAAGCGCGTCGCTCTCCTGTTGTGGCTTTGATTGGGTTTTAAGCGGGATAATCGTTGCCATGATTGCGTGCCTGTTGGTGTTGTGGCATGGAGTATACAACGTTTTGATAAAAAGTCCCTCCC
>CAYZXV010000301.1:0-1789 GCA_964482525.1 uncultured Rhodospirillaceae bacterium
CGGGTGATGCCGGAAAAGGTTTTGCCGTTGTGGCTTCTGAGGTCAAGAATCTTGCTAACAGCTCAGGCAAAGCAGCCGAGGAAATCGCAAATCAAATCGCGTCGGTCCAGGAGGTTAGCCAAGCCTCTGCCGAAGCGATTAGGGAGATTTGTAACGTTATCGAAGATATGCACGCAATTTCTGACTCGATTTCATCCTCTGTCCAACAGCAATCATCGGCGACACAGGAAATCGCGCGTAGCGCAACAGAAGCTAGTCACGGAACCCGTGAGGTGACAACGAATATCGCGTCTGTTACCGAAGCCGCTGGGAACACAGGGGCTGCCTCGCATCAAGTCCTTGCCGCTGCGCAAGGCTTGGCTGAACAAGCGCGTCATCTTGAGAAAGAGTTCGAAACCTTCGTCACTGCATTAAAAGCAGCATAGTCTGTTCATTTTTCTTTTGTGGTTTTTTGTTTCAATGGCGTCCCCGAGAGGATTTGAACCTCCGGCCTGCGGTTTAGGAAACCGACGCTCTATCCAGCTGAGCTACGGGGACGTATAGGCCCATAAGTGGCATATATGAGGCGATTTATGCCTCAACAAATCCCTTGCCGCAATAGGAATTGCCTTTCACCAATAAAAAGAGCAGTGGCGTTAACCACTGCTCTTTCTATCGCTTAACAAGTCCATCAGGAAGGCCTATGCCGTTTTAGTAAATAGCAATAGGCCTGTGCCTTTGGAAAGATTTAGGGGTGGATCCCTTCTTTTTGTGATTTGGCCGCATACAAGGCACGACCACAAGCCCGCGTCGCAGCCATGACCTCTGCCGTTTGGTGCTGTTCTGATATGCCAACGCCAAAATGTACGTTCCCGTCATCTCGCGCGATGCCAACGATTACACATGGTTTCCGGCCATAATCTGGCGCATCGATCATGCCGCGCTCGCGGATTATTGTATGTCCTGCCATATGGAAGGCATCGACAACGGCCTCTGCACAGGTCAAGCCGTCACCGCCTTTTATCTTTATCTCATCATTCTCAATAACGGATATGGAAACAAACTTTGATCCGTCACCGAAGGTGTGTGTATCGTGTGTTACATAAAAGACTGCTGCCTCTTTCGGGGTTATATAGGCGTTTTTGAAAACTGCCCAAATATCCTCTGGTCTCAAGGCCTTTGCAGTTTCAGCTGAAGCGGCCTGAAAGGCATAAAAGATCTCGGATCTCATATTATCCGGCAGTTTCATTCTGAAGCGAGATTCAAACATGTCGGCTGGGCTTATGCCGTTGTATGCGAAGGGTCCAAACTGCTCTGCGTCGATTTGGCGTGGTTTATTGTTAGTCATGATAGAGTTCCTCCATCTTGAAGTTAATAAAGTGACAGCAATGATTTTTGGGAAAGGAAAGGGGGCGCGTGTTAGAAACGCGCTAGCATAAGCGCGCGAACCGATGGGTTCACGACCAAAGATGAAACTATGGTTGATGGCTTGCTCATGTATGTGAGTGTGACAGAAAATTCCTTTTCGTCAATAAGTGAAAGTAATGGTGGATCGGAGGGGCGCGGTTTCGAACCCTGACGTCTTTGATGAACTCATAAAATGGGGCGCGATGATCGAGAATAGACGTGGCTTTTCAGGTTGTTCACTGCGCCAAAGCATGAAAGGCGAAGGTAGACCCACGAGAGCCCGATCCTGTAGATATTAACTTTTGGCTACTTCGGAAGCTGCTCTTTTAGTCGTTCGATCAAATCCATCTTTTCATGAAGTACGGCAAGAATAACTGGACCCTTTTCCTGCCTGAGGTAAAAG
>CAYZXV010000302.1:0-1781 GCA_964482525.1 uncultured Rhodospirillaceae bacterium
TATCATTCTACGTTCGCAACACCATTACGGGCACAGTCGGTAGGGCGTACTCGGACACACACCATAACGGCGAGCCTGCGTGGGGCATCGAACATCCCGACGGCCGGAAAACGTCCAGGTGGTTCAAGCGCACGACGGTCAAAATCTCCAAGGCAGAGTACGAGAGGCTGATCGACGTGAAGCCCAAGGCAGCGCGGCAGGCACCCAAAAACACCGGAATAGGCCGCTTTTGCAAAACGTGCGGAAGGGAAATCATGAATGGCAACTGGTGGTACTGCGCTAAGTGCGATCAGTCGCGGCGATGGGCGCGCAGAAACCATGAGTTTTCGAACTCTAACAAGTGTGATCCGAGGTAAACATGAAGCACATTGAGTTTGATATCACGGTAAAGGAGGATGGTCTTTTTGTATGGATGCTCAAAACATTTGGGACACAAAAAAGCCGATACTGGTGGAGGCTGTTCGGCTTCAACGTTAGAGAAAATTATATTCCGCCGTCTTTAAACATGATGCATACTGTAAAGAGGTGTCGAAATGAGACTCGATGATGATGATTTTTTGGACGTTTGGAACGAATGCCATGGACGATGCAAGGTGATATTTTGGTGCGCCGTTGCCTGGATCGTTGCCTTGGGCATCGCGGCGTGGGGGATTCACAGTTTTTGGGTATGTGGGTGATGCGATGAAAATGCCATTTATAGACAATGAAGACAAGCCCTGGATAACGGTTGATTTTCAGTTCGCCGGTGACGCTTTCGGCAATGGGAGCATCTCAGTCACAAGTGACGGAGGATGCGCCTTCATCGAAATCAAGGCCGATGGGCCAATACGATTGGAAGCCAAAGACATAAAACATTTGGCTGAATGGGCCGAGAAATGGTGCCGGGAGCTCGATGCCTGGAACGGCGAGAAATAAAAAAAAATCCCCCACGGCGTGGAACCGTGAGGGATGGGTGAAAGGAAAGGCAAAATGACCATAACAGAAATCTTTGACGGCATCAATAGGCAAATGACCGATGCGGAGAAAAGCGCGTTCGTGTTCTGCATCGCAAACCACGACATTGACAAGGCTATGGAAATAATTGATTCCGTATGCAAACAAATAAGAGATGAAAGGATCGAAGAGTGGACCACAAAATTTTGAAAAGTATTGGCTTTGAGCTTGAATCTGCAAAGTCGCGCTATCCATGGTGGCCAACGGATGCAATCCACGCCGGCGCGATCGTTGCCGAGGAAGCAGGCGAGCTTACCCAGGCGACGCTCGATCACGTTTACGCGCAGCTGAACCACAACGGCAAGGATACCGTGGCCAGGATGCGGAAAGAGGCGGTGCAGACCGCTGCTATGGCAATCCGGTTTCTGGAAAACATGGAGGCATATACCGACCCAGGGCGGCGCGTTAAGGCCGATCCGATATCCCATGCCGACTTAAAAAACGAGTATGAAGACGTTTACGGTGAAGCGCTTGACAATATGACAGACTGTTGTCTTGAATGGTTAATGATCAGGGCAATACTTTACACAGCTTTCAAGCGGATGGCGGAAACGCAGTTATTTATAATGTATTCTTGTTTAGAATAGTTCTTGGCGTGCGTCTAAATGTTACCAAATAGACAACAAAGAACCTCTTTTAGAGTAACCAGAGGTTGCTCGCACAGGAGAAAAAAACAATGAAAGAACTTTGTGAAAAACTAATCAGAGCTAAAGAGGTGGAGGCGATCGCACGCCAGGCCAGGATCGAGGCCGAGGAAGCGATCATCAAAGAGTTCGGGAAACTCAAGC
>CAYZXV010000303.1:0-1751 GCA_964482525.1 uncultured Rhodospirillaceae bacterium
GAATACGGCTTCTCACGCGTCGCCTTGATGGGAAGGCCGTGCTGCTCGCAATAGGCGATCATTTGCTGCCGCCCATTAAACCGCGTCAGGAATGCGTCGTCCCGCCAAGGCGCATAAACCGACAAGGATGGATCAAGCATATTCGAAATCAATTGAAACCGAACCTGATCATTGCCGCGTCCCGTGGCCCCATGGCTGATGACCTTCAGGCCTTTTTTCTTCACAGCCTCAACCATCCCCTTGGTCGTCACTTGCCGCCCTAGCGGCGTCGTGCACCAATAACGTCCTTCATAACAGGTTTGTGCCTGAATGCCTTCCATGCCAGCCTGCGCCATTTCCTTTTGAAGGGGCATGCCGACAAAATCGACCGCGCCGCAAGCCCGCATTCTTTTTTCAATTGAGCCGAAATCGGTTTCATCCGGCTGGCCGAGATCGGCGGTAAAGCAAACCACTTTGACACCCTGCTCGGTCAACCAATGGGTGATCGTGCAACTGTCCAATCCGCCCGAAGCGGCAAAAGCGATCGTTTGTCCTTTAAGATCGTTCACGTTCATTTTTATCTCCTTTGGGCCTAAACAAACCCAGTTTCATGGATGCCTCTTCCCTTGAGGGGAGAAGGGCAAAAAATACAGGCATTTCTGGGGACAAAAGGGGAGTGTGCGCGCCTAGCGGGCGCGTCGGTCGCGGCGGAAAAGGTGGGACGCGAAATCATCATGAGGGGAGTTTAGGTCTTATTTCCCCATGAAAGCAAGAGGAAACCTTTACCCAAAAGAAAACCCCGCCGCGAGGAGGCGCGCGGCGGGGCAAATGCACAAAAATTCAGCTATCCTTTCATGAGATGAAATATAGCCTTTGGCCTGTTCTTAGCGGGTCCAGGCCGTCTAACGCCCTCACCCGTTACCCCTTCTTCAGGGCTTTTGGTTGCCCGTGTTGTTATATCGGGAAGATGAAATGTCCCAACGCCACCTTCATGCCTTGTCAGCCCGTACATTCAACACCTCCGCCCTTTTATACTGCCTCAGGAAATCGCGATGAGGCTTCATAAAATATAACCCTCATCCTACGCCCAAAAGGTTAGGAAGCGGTTGAGAATAGATTGCATTTGAGGTATTCCCGCATACCCCTTGAAAACCATACAGAAATCTGCACTTGGAAGCGCCCGTGGGGCGTGGCATCATGGGGACCGTTTTCTCTGGCGAAAAGGAGTGTCCCATGCCCATCACCCTGCCCCCCCTGCCCTATCCCCGCGATGCGCTCGCGCCCCATATCTCGGCCCAGACGCTGGATTTCCATTATGGCAAGCATCACCAGACCTATGTGACCAACACGAACAATCTCATCAAGGACACGGCGCTTGATACCGCGGGGCTGGAAGATATCATCCGCCAAGCCGCAGGAGACGAAAGCCGAGCAGGCCTGTTTAACAACGCGGCGCAAGTCTGGAACCACAGCTTTTTCTGGTCCAGCATGAAGCCCGCAGGCGGTGGCGCACCCCACGGTGCGGTCGCTGACGCAATCAACGGGGCGTATGGCTCACTCGACACATTCAAAGAACAATTTAAGCAAGCAGGCGTGGGCCAGTTCGGCAGCGGCTGGGTCTGGCTTGTCGCGGATAACGGCGCGTTAAAGATTGTCAAAACGCCCAACGCCATGACGCCGTTGGTTCAGGGGCAAAAACCGCTCCTCACCTGCGATGTGTGGGAGCACGCCTACTACCTCGATTACCAAAACAGGCGGCCAGACTTCCTGCA
>CAYZXV010000304.1:0-1749 GCA_964482525.1 uncultured Rhodospirillaceae bacterium
TCTTTGGCCACGAGCCCCGGACCGTGCGGTGTGGCATGTGCCATCACTCGTGGCATCAAAGAGCGACAAAGGGACAGGCCACGATGTCGCCAGCGCCAGTGGTCGCGGCGTCTCTTGAAACATCGGGGGAAATCGAGCTCCCCTTGGAATTGACACAAACAATGCTTCCACCGCTTTCGCTGGTCGAGGTTGCGCGTTCATTCGTGGCGCAAGACATTGTTTGGAATAAACGTGCCCGGATGATGAATATCTGGCTTAAAGCGCGGATTCAGTGGCGGCAAGTTTCAAAAGCAGTTCTGATTTATGTGCTTGGGCTCGTTTTTTTTGGTCTTGTCGCTATCTTGGGGGGGCATGGCTCCATCGTTCGCACATGGCCAGAGTTGCAGACCCTGTATGTAGCCGTGGGCTGGGTTAAGGATCCCCTTAAGGACAATCTGATTCTGTTGGATATAAACTCGGTCCGTGAGTATCGGGCGGGGGCGATGCATCTGGTAGTGAAGGGGACTATCCTTAGCCGGGCGAAAAAAACACAGGTAATACCAGAGATTAACGCAGAAGCCCGGGGGGTGGATGGGCGTGTGATCCAAAGCTGGCGTATCAAGCCGCCTGTCGCTACACTAGATCCGGGAAAGATGGTGCGTTTGACCAGCGTGGTTCTGTCTCCCCGTGAAAATGTCGTTGATGTCCAACTAAGCTTTACACAGCCGCCGCATGAACACGAAGAATGACCAGACCCTAAGCATCCTTGTGGCCGAGGACAACCCAGCGGTCCGCGAGTTCGTGGTGCGCGCGCTTCAGGGTGAAGGACGACGTATTGTCGCAGTTTCTGATGGGCAGGAAGCGCTTACTGCCCTTGATCACGAACCGTTCGATGTCCTTGTGGCCGATATTGTGATGCCCAATCTGGATGGCATTGCACTTGCCTTGAAAGCAGGACGGCAATATCCGAACTTGCGGATTATCATGATTTCTGGCTATGCGCAGGAGCGCATGCGGGCCCATAATTTGGATGCGCTCGTGCACCGGATTATCGCGAAACCCTTCTCGCTTGAGGAAATATGCGAAGCGGTTACGGACGTGCTTGCCCTTCCGCCGGAAAAAACGTAATAAGCGCATCATTAACAACTTGTTCAATTCACAGGAGTTTGTGCCGCCATGACTCAGCGTGTTCGTAAGGCCGTATTTCCCATCGCCGGACTTGGGACCCGTTTCTTGCCCGCGACAAAAGCCATGCCAAAGGAGATGCTTACGCTCGTTGATCGTCCGCTCATCCAACATGCGGTGGACGAAGCGCGCGCCGCCGGGATCGAACAGTTTATCTTTGTCACCTCGCGTGGGAAGGGCGCGCTTGAGGATCATTTTGACAGCAACAATGACCTGAAGCGCACACTTGAGTCGCGCGGCAAGCATCAGGCGCTTGCGCTTGTCGAGAAAACGGAGATTCCCTCCGGTGATCTTCATATCGTGCGCCAACGCGATCCGCTGGGTCTCGGCCATGCGATTTGGTGCGCCCGTCACCTTGTGGGGCGCGAGCCGTTCGCGATCCTTCTGCCAGACGATGTGGTGCTGGCCAAAACGCCGTGCCTTAAGCAAATGGTCGATGCGCATGCGGACGTGGGAGGCAATCTAGTCGCGGTTGTTGATGTGCCGCGCGAACACACCAGCCGTTATGGCATCTTGGATGTTGAAGGCGATGATGGCCGCCTTGCAAAAATTCGCGGTCTTGTGGAAAAGCCAAAGCCCGAAGAG
>CAYZXV010000305.1:0-1739 GCA_964482525.1 uncultured Rhodospirillaceae bacterium
GGTAACCAAAACACACGAGAGCTTCCCCGTTGACGTGTGGCAGCGGTACGCATCGCCAGTTTGGTTCGACATTGAGCAGGGAGATGTGCTCAACCGTAAGGGCGTTCGGGAAGAATCCGACGAGAAACATATCTGCCCATTACAGCTTGGGGTTATCAAGCGCGCCGTCCATCTCTGGACCAACGAGGGGGATACGGTATTCACACCTTTTGCCGGTATCGGATCTGAGCTTTACGGGGCGCTTGAACTCAAGCGCAAGGCGATCGGGATCGAACTCAAGCCGGCCTATGCTCACGCGGCGGCCAAGTTTTTGAAGGATCTGGAAAACCGACCTGAGCAACTTCAACTTTTCGGATAAGGTGCGAGATGAAAATAGCAAAGCGAGTTAGTGATCTTCCCGGAGGCTTTGTCCTTCAAAATTACTGCGACAACTGCAATGAGTTTATGGCCTTCAACCGTGCGAGCGATTGTGCGTGGGTCTTAAGCCAGGATGGCGAGCAAATCATGGCGTGCTGCTGCTCCATCAAGTGTGCCAAAGCCTTCATCAAAACAAAGGAGAACGAACGTGTGCCAAGCGCAACATGATGAGTATATGAGAACGCTGGAGGCCATCGCAAAGGTGGCCGAGGGCGCCGTGATGGATGTTTCGCACGGCGACCAGCGCAAGGCGGCTTTTGCCATCAACAAAATCATAAACGTGGTTCACGCCCGGATGCGAGATCAGATGCTCGTGGGTGTGAATTCGGAGGGTGAAGAATGACTTTAGAAGAAGAGCGCGACAACATGCCATCGGGGGAGGAACTCCTCAAGCTCCAAAAAGAAGACCATACTTTTTATTGCGCGCTGCGAATCCTCACCGGCAATGGCAAGTGTGAATGTGGGGCAATTAATCTGGAGCAAAAGCCGGAGGATGTGGGTAATGATGCTTGAGGTCGGGATGAAAATTTATACCGAAGGACTTGGACTTCAGAGATACACAATAACCAGGACTACACCGAAGTTTGCTTTTGCTAAAATAAATGAGCGGTATGAAATGAAATTCAAAAGAGATGTTGGAGATGGATCTTATTTTAAGAAATTTGGTGAAGCAACGTCTCCATGGGGAAGTAGTTCTTACTCAGTAGAAACTCCAAAACTAAAGCAACTCTTTCGTAGGCAGGGTTTGGAGAACCGAGTTAATGGGATAAGCACTAAGAATTTATCAGATGACCAACTTGAGCGGATTGTAAAAATACTTGGCGAGGAGGTAGAAGAATGAAGCAAAAAGACATCAAAGTCGGAAAGACGTACCGCAACGCCGGAGCCGGAAGGACATTCAGGACAGTGCTTTCTATTGAGCCTGAGAACGACAAGAACCGCCCGCACTGGTATAGCCAAAACCCGAGACCGGAGAATGCGCTTGTCGTTCGCTATCGGCAGAATGGCATAGCGTCATGCCTTTACCTGAAATCATTCGCGGCATGGGCCGGTGAGGAGGTGAAGCCTTGACGACATGGAAACACCGCGAACGCCAGATAGCCGGGTATTTCGGATCGACTCGGACGCCGCTATCAGGTGGAAACGGAAAGCAGACAAGGAGCGATAGTTTGCATCCTGATTTATTTGTTGAGGCAAAACATCGAGAGAAGCATAGCGCCGTGACGCTATGGAGGGATACCAAGGCCAAGGCTGACAAGGAAAACAAAATCCCGGTTGTTGCCTTATCTGAAAAGAACAAGCCTGGGTTTTGGCTTGTGATT
>CAYZXV010000306.1:0-1731 GCA_964482525.1 uncultured Rhodospirillaceae bacterium
TCCTCTTGTTCCTTTATGTGGGACGGGGTGAGCGGCGGCTTGATCTCACAACGGCGCTTTGCATAATAATGGTGATCCTTGGATTGGCCTTTGCCTTTGATGTGTGGAATGCGCCGCCTGTGACGCATTGGATTGGTATTGCTTTTCTCTTCGCAACCAGCCTTTCGATTGCCTTTCGCCTTTATATTTACGAAGGGGCCCTTATCGGACGTGTGCCTGCCGCCGTGGGAGCAGAGAACTTTCTTATCGCTTTTGTCTGTTTGTTGCCGCTTGCGCTGTGGGAGCTTCCGGTTCCACCGCGCACACTCGAGGGTTGGGGATGGGCGATGCTCAATATGGGTTCTCAGGCGCTTGGCACCTTTGGCGTGTTTTATGGCATCACAATGATAGGCTCATTCAGCTGGAGCCTGCTTTCGAAAATTGAGCCGCTCTTCGCCAGCCTGTTCTCTGTGTTATTCTTGGGTGAGCTTCTGACGACCTCTCAATATGCGGGGATGGTGCTTGTTATCGGGTCCCTTCTGGCCTATCAAATCTATACAGTCAGGCAAACACGCATCGAGGGCGAGCGCAAGGCTGCCATGGCTTCAGTTGAGGGGTAGAGGCCTAAAAAATCAGAAAGGATCGGCTCATAACCTCGCCTTAACTGGTCGTTATTTGTCCCCCTTGAAATGGCCATAATTATTTCCCAGATTGATATAAGATTTTAAGGAAACGGGATTCCCGCTTACTTTCTTTTCTGTAATCGGTTTATATAGCGTGGTTATGGACGAACCAAAGAAAAGGGGGTGTTATGAAGGGCTTAGGACTTGCATTTATGACGCTAGTCGCGACCTTGCTTTCCGGCGGCGCGCACGCACAAGGGCTTGGTCCCATCAGCAAGATTGTGCCCAACAGCACCCCGCAAGTTCAGCTTAGCTATGCGCCAGTGGTCAAGGCCACCGCACCCGCAGTCGTCAATATCTACACCCAAAAGATTGTCCGCCAGCGTGTTTTTTCGCCGTTCCTGAACGATCCGTTTTTTCAGCATTTTTTTGGGGGCGGCTTGCCTCAAGGCACGCGGCAGCGTCTTGAAAATTCGCTTGGTTCCGGTGTGTTCGTGCGTCCCGATGGTTTGATTGTGACGAACAACCATGTGATCAATGGCGCGGACGAAATCACGGTTGTTTTGCATGATCGCCGTGAATTTGCCGCTCAGCTCGTCACAACGGACGAACGTACGGACCTTGCCATCCTTAAAATTGATACGCGCGGCGAGAAGATGCCGTTTCTTGAAATGAAGGACTCGGACGATGTAGAAGTTGGCGATCTGGTGCTGGCTATCGGCAATCCCTTTGGCGTGGGGCAGAGCGTAACAAACGGTATCGTCTCTGCGCTCGCCCGTACGAACCTCGATATCAACGACATCAATTATTATATCCAAACCGATGCGCCGATTAATCCAGGCAATTCCGGCGGCGCGCTTGTGGGCATGGATGGCAAGCTTATCGGGATCAATACGGCGATCTATTCCCGCGACGGCGGCAATATGGGGATTGGGTTTGCGATCCCCGCTAACATGGTTCGCGCTACAGTAGCAGGGATTGTTGAAGGAGGCAAAGGTGCTGTGCCGAGACGTCTTGCCAGACCATGGACGGGGATTGAGACGCAAGAAGTCACGCCAGACATGGCTAAAGCACTTGGCCTTTCACGGCCCACAGGCGCGGTGGTCAAGGCCATTCACCCTGCGAGCCC
>CAYZXV010000307.1:0-1728 GCA_964482525.1 uncultured Rhodospirillaceae bacterium
AATTAAGTCTTACTGCGCCCAAAATCAGCACAAGACGATAAAGGTTCCCTTTCCCAATGTGCGTATAAATGCGGTCAAGGAGAGGGAGTTAGAACTAGAAAACATATTTTAACCGGCTGCCGAAAGGCGGCTTTTTTTATGTTTGGACTTATTGACTTTGGAACAGAAAGGACAAACGCATCGGGGCAAGCGATTCACCACGATGCCCGATAATGTCTTTGCCTTGAACCTTGTTCCATGCCCCCAAGGGACTGTCAAGCGTCGCTCTGTGTCACGCATCCCATTTTTGTTTGTCTGACATGCGGTTAACGCTTCCATTTTTGATCTGAATCTTGTTAAACTTCGGCCCGTGTTGCCTGCCCTTTCCCGAATCAAGGATAAGAGCGGGGTGATGCGTGGCTGTGACCCATTTGCGTTTTTGAGGCCTACATGGTTGATCCAACAAAATTCTCCGCAACGCCCGTTCGCACAATGTCGACGACTCCGCTTCCTAACGGTGCGCCGCAACAGGGTGCGACTGCCCAAGAGGCGCAGCCCTCTTCTGCGGCTCAAGCCAAACCAGCGAGCGCACCAAAACCAACCGACGCACCCGCGCGTCGCGCCGCGAATAAAAACGCGCCGAATTATTCCACCACACCCTTTTGGATGGGCATGGTGCTTTCGATTGTTTGGGTCGGTGTTGTCGCGTTCGTCATGACCTCTGCTGGCGCCGCGCAAACCTTTGCCGGACAACCGCTTGTGAATTGGGCCATCGCGATTTCAGCCATCATTTCACCCATCGCGATGGTGTGGATGATTGCCGCCTATCTGCAACGCGCCGCCGACGTCCAATCCGTCACCGAGCCCTTGCGCCGTCAGCTTGCGATGATTACGGGCGAATCCGGCGCCGCCGAAGTGCGCGTGCGCCGCTTTAACCAGGCAATCAAAGAACAGCTTGAACTGCTGCGCAGCACACGTAGCGCCAGCGACGAAGAGCTGACCGCCATCATCGAGAGGATCAACGCGAACAAGGCGGATTTGGAAGCCTTTGAACAGCATAGCCTATATCAAGTCAAAGAAATCCAGGATGTTATTCGCCGGAGCATGAACCACATTGAGCAGTTGATGGAAGACAAGTTCGCCATGCTGCGCATTTTGGACAACAAACTGGTCCAAAGCGGCGACGATGTCGCTCGCCAAACGGAGGGCATGAAGGACACGATCGCCAGCCTGCTGCACGAAGTGGAATCCAACGCGCTGATCGTCGCCTCGTCCGTCGAACGCGCTATGCAAGATAGCAAAAAACTGTCCGACACCGCACGCTCACAGGAAACAAGCCTCCTTAGCGCCGCCGAAACGGCGTCTGAAACGCTCAGCGAGCTTTCAGGCCGCATCGACAGCAACATCGCCCATTTCCTAAGCCGCGCCGGCATGGCGCGCGAGGAAGCCGAGAAACTGGCAGGTGCGCTCGACACGCAAACACGCTCGCTTGACGAGTTCGCGAATATCCTGCCCTCGCGCGTGACCGAAGCCGAGGCTGTCTTGCGCGGCGTCGCCGATCGCCTATACGCCAGCGAGCAACTCGCTCGTGAGCAGGCTGTGCATCTGAGCGAAAAGCTGGAAGAGCAAATGAACGCCATGCAAGGGCTGCTTGACCGCTTTGCCAGCCGCCTGAACGAAATCGACGGTGGCCTGCAACAACGCCGCACGGACCTCGACGGCCTTGTCGTCCGAATTTCTGGCGCGTCC
>CAYZXV010000308.1:0-1727 GCA_964482525.1 uncultured Rhodospirillaceae bacterium
CTGCATCACTTTTTGGAGTACCCCATGAGCGTTAATAAACAAACATCATTGTTCAAAAAATTCGCCGAGAAGTTTAACTTTGCGGATGAAAAAAAATTGATCGACACGTTGAAGGCGACAGCTTTCAAGGTTAAAGAAGGCGAAGTGACCGATGAACAGATGATGGCTTTGTTGATCGTTGCCGATCAATATGGCCTGAATCCGTTCACTAAAGAAATTTTTGCCTATCCCGATAAGCAGAATGGCATCGTTCCAGTTGTGAGCGTTGATGGTTGGTCGCGTATCATCAATCAGCATTCCGATATGGATGGGCTTGAATTCGTTTACGACGATAATTGGGTCAATGATCTGCCTGACGCTAAGCCCTGTCCAGCGTCGATTGAATGCGTTATCTACCGCAAAGGTAGAACGCATCCTGTTCGGGTCAAGGAGTTCTTGGATGAGGTGTTTCGACCGCCCTTTCGAGGAACTAAAAATAATCAGCCCTTTGTTATTAATGGACCTTGGCAATCGCATACCAAACGTATGCTTCGTCACAAGTCTTTAATTCAGTGCTCGCGGATTGCCTTCGGTTTCGTCGGGATCTATGACCAGGATGAAGCCGAACGCATTATTGAAGGACAAGCGGTTGTCGTTGACGGCTCGCCTAGCCAAAGCGAACCCAGTGAAGCGGCAAAAGAGATGGCTCCAAGACTTATCCGGCGAGCTCAAAAGGAGGGTTCCTGGCAAGCCGCGCTTGACTATGCCGGAGAGAAATTCTCAGGATTCGATTTGCTGTTCGTAAGGAACGAGATCAATAAAGCCAAAGCCGAGGCTGAAGCTGCTTTGCCTCTTAATCCTAATCCAGTGCCTGAAAACGCGTCACAGTCTGTGCCGCAAAATTCTGCGCTCATGTCTTAAGTTTCACAACGCCCATTCCTGAATGGGATCGAATCTTTCTTATCTAACCCGGTTGGGGAGCACTGTTCCCCTCGGGGTTCATCGTGCTTCCCGATTTATCGGAGGCATTATGACAATTATACCCAACAAATTTTGGTACGGCATTGATTACCGCGAATACGACAAACCTACGATTATTCGGCGTCATGGATTCAACGCTCTCAAAAAGTTCTGGCATCCGCGTCAGGTACGCGCACGCGAAGTTCGGCAATGAAAATTGTCGACTTTCCTCAGCGCACATCCGAATGGCATGAATGGCGTACTTCAGGAGTTTCAGCGTCTGAAGCGATTGTGGTGCTTGGAAAATGTCCATCAAGGACCATTTACCGCTTATATACGGAGAAAAAAGGCCTCACCCTCCCGGACAATCTGGATGCAAATCCGTTTGTGCAAAGGGGTATCAGGCTTGAATCGACCGCTCGGAGTTCTTTTGAAGACCGGCATAACACCCTGCTGTTACCGGTGTGTGCCGAATCCGAAGCGTTTCCGTTCCTAAGAGCTTCATTTGACGGCTTGAACGACGATGGCGCGCTGGTCACCTACCCCGACGTCGGCGTGCGCATCCAGCGCCAGGTGCGCGGCATACAGGTTGAGGTTCTGTTCAATGTAATAGCGCACCAGCGCGCCAAAGCCAGCACGCAAGGGGCGCGCCGGCCCCCAAAAGATGCCATGATGCACCAGCAGCAGGTCGCCCTCCTGCGCCACCGCCGCCGCTGCGCTGGGCAGCTGTGCATCCACCGCGCCTACAACACGGCGCACCTCAGTGCGCCCTTCCACCTGCAAACCCT
>CAYZXV010000309.1:0-1726 GCA_964482525.1 uncultured Rhodospirillaceae bacterium
GTGAAGCCGCATCGGGGTCCGTGGCGCTTCCATGCGCCCAACCACGCAGAAACATGCCACGATAATCCGGCAGATTAAATGTGGTCGATCCGTCCCCCGCGCCATAGATCGTGCCCAACACAGCGAACAAGGCCGAATAGGTTGCCCGCGAAACGGCCGCGCCATTACATTCTAAATAGCCGGAAGGGACTGTACCTGTTGGCCAAATTTTGACCTCGCCCGTTATGTCGCTCCCCGTCACGGCCAGGGCTTGCCAGTCCGACCCATCACAGATGACGATATTTCCGCCCTGATATTGAAGCATCCCCTCTTTGTTTGAATCACAGGTTGTCGAAGGATAGGGCGGACTGGCCACCGCGCCGACAAACAGGGGCGCCTTTCTAAAGGTATCTGAGGTAGCCCCTGTGCTTGTGCATTGGGCCAGCGTGTCGAAATCGGTCGAATGAGCCCCTTTCGCACAAGATGTGCCAATCTGGCTCTCAAACGCCGTGGCCACTGTCTGAGCCAAAACAGGGTGCGGCGAGACTAACAGACTCACAGCAACAAGAAAAACGAACAAGAAACGGTTCAAGAAAGGCATGCGCGAGACGTCCTCATCAGGACAACAAAAGATGCCCTAGACTTTGGCTAAGCGATCCACGCAAGTCAATCGATTTGAAAGAAACCCTCGCGCGGCGGGCCCTAACTCTTTGTATCCCCTGCTGTCTCCTTAGCTGGTGTGGTCGCCTTTTCTTTCCAAGGTGTAAGTGTTACCGCTTTGTTGATAAAGCCCTTTGCGGTTTCAGGTGTGTAGTCTAATAAACTTTAAAGGACAAAACCTCGGCGTTTCTTACCCGAATAAAGGCACAGGATATAGACATGCAAACCAAGCATAGGCCCGAACTCCTTCTTCCGGCGGGGACGCTTGAGAAGCTCAAGGTTGCGATCCTTTATGGCGCTGATGCGGTCTATATGGGCACGCCCGACCTTTCTTTACGCACGCAATCGAAAATGACTCTGGCCGATGTCCTTGAAGGCGTCGCCTTTGCCCACAACCACGGCAAGCGCGCTTACCTGACGCTCAATCTCTTTTCGCACAACAAGGACATCGAGAAACTGCCAGACTATGTAGAAACGATCCGCAGCGTTAAACCCGATGGCGTGATCATCGCCGACCCCGGCGTTTTCCAGTTCGTTCAGAAAATGGCGCCAGAGCTTGATCTGCATATCTCAACGCAGGCCAATGTTTGCTCTTGGCTCTCTGTAAAGTTTTGGCAGGATTTGGGCGCAAAGCTTGTCGTTTTGGCGCGTGAAGTTTCTTTTTCCGAACTCAAAGAAATCCGCGCGGCTTGCCCGGATATCCGCCTCGAAGCCTTTATCCACGGCGCGATGTGCATGACCTATTCGGGACGGTGTTTGCTCTCCAACTATCTGGCGGAGCGCGGCGCCAATCAGGGCAATTGCGCCAATGCGTGCCGCTGGAATTATAAACTCAAGGCAAAATTGAAAGACGGCACGCTTAAGGACATTGAAGTGAACGACCAGACCCACGCGCTTTTCGATTTCTTTCTGGAGGAAGAACAACGTCCGGGCGAGTATCTGGAAATCGAAGAAGATGATCGCGGTTCCTATATCCTGAACGGCAAAGATCTATGCCTCATGCCGCGCCTTGATGAGTTCCTTTCGATCGGGATCGACTCGCTCAAAATCGAAGGCCGCAACCGCAGCGCCTATTATGTCGGCGTCA
>CAYZXV010000310.1:0-1688 GCA_964482525.1 uncultured Rhodospirillaceae bacterium
TCCACCCGAATAGCAAAAGACCTTTTATGGCTTTCGACGGGGTTATATGGCGTTTTTGCCCAAAAAGAAAGCCTTTGGCTTTTGTTTCGCTTAACTCGCCATGGGCTGCTGAAGGGCCGGGGAGGAACTGTCCATCAGGGGGGCGATTAGATTGATATCCGCCGCCAGTGCCGCGAAAAAGGCAATAATCGTTTTACGCCGTGCGGCATCTCGCTCAGGGGAGGGGTCATCGTGGATCATTTCAAGATGGATAAACCCAATCAGCAGGCGGTGCAGCGCGAGCGCCGCCGTATCCGCAGTCCATGCAGGGGCGAGGTGCCCCTTGGCCTCGATTTGGATGAAAATTCTTTGAATCCGTTCCTGAATTCGTTTTTCGATTGACTCGTTCCATTCAACAATAGGGTGCAAATCATCCAGATATTCGCAGCGTTGCATCAAGATGGTAAACACGCGCCGCCGAGAGGGAATGCCGATGATGTCCTGGACTGCGTGCGTACAGCTTTGGCACAGTACGAGCAGTGGGTTGTCGACATCCTGGGATGCCAGCGTGTCAAGCATCACCTCGCTGGGCAGGCAGTCGCGCTCCGCAATTGCCCGCAATAGCGCGCCCTTATCATCAAAATGCCAATAAATCGCGCCGCGCGTCAGCCCGGCGGCTTTGGCGATGTCAAGCAGCGTTGTACGGGCTACCCCGCGTTCATAGAACAACCGTTCCGCCGCGTTCAGAATCTTTGTGCGGGTGAGTTGGGCTTCTTCTTTTGTTTTTCGTGCCATATGGCGGTGGTTCCTTCTGTCCGATCCGGGCGAGGCGGTGATCCTTCTTCTTAGCACCTGTAGCCCTGTATCCTATTTTTTTCAATCTTAACACTTTTTTCATTGACAAACATACACGGATGTACTAATATAATTTCAATTTTGAGGTATAAATATGCTACATATTTGTTTTTAAACAAATTATTGACATGATGGGGGGTAAATATGGTTAAATTAAGGTTAAAAAATCACTTTCTCTTAGGTTATAAGGCTCACAATCTATGCGCTCAGGCTCTGTGCGCTTTGCGCCTTATCTCAAGACGACATACTGGAAGAATCACTGCCATGACGATCGCTTCTTTGCCTCCGTATGCCTTTGCGCGCCATGCGCTTTTGACGGCACTTTTTTTTGTTTTGGGCGGCTGTGCCGTTGGCCCAGATTACAAAACACCCGCCGCGCCAGAAGTGGCCGGGTATACCGAAGGCGCGTTTGCGCTTGAAACCGCCTCGGCGAAAACAGGGCAGGGCGGGGTGCAGCGGTTTATGCCCGGCGGCGATGTGTCCGGAGCTTGGTGGACCTTGTTCCAGTCCGAGCCGCTCAGCAAGCTTATGGAAACCGCGATCAAGAATAACCCGACGCTTGAGGCTTCGCGCGCTGCGCTTCGTGCCGCGCAGGAAACAGCTGCCGCCAGCACGGGCGCTTTTTTCCCGTCTATCGGCGGCGCGGCCTCGGATAGCCGTAGCAAGGCGGCCAGCCGCACTGGCGCGGTGGCGGACCCCTATACGCTTTACAGCGCGTCGGTGAGCGTCAGTTATGCGCCGGATATTTTCGGCGCGACACGCCGCGCCGTTGAAAGCGCCGAAGCGCAGGCCGAGGCCGCACGGTTTGAGCAAGAAGCCGCTTATTTGACTCTGACAGCCAATGTCGCCACGAC
>CAYZXV010000311.1:0-1676 GCA_964482525.1 uncultured Rhodospirillaceae bacterium
GCCGGATTCGTGCTCGATAACGTCATTCGCTGGTGGACAAGCAAGGGGTCATAATCAATTTCCGCCATTCAACTGAAGCCGCCATCCGCAAGGACGGGCGGCTTTTTCTTTGCCAACGAAAGGAAAAACCATGACAAGCAAAACGCCGCCGCGAGGCATTCGCAACAACAACCCCGGCAATCTGCGCCGGACGGACGACCCTTGGCAGGGCTTGGCCGAGACCCAGACGGACACGGAATTCTTTGTGTTTCAAAGCCCGATTTACGGGATCCGCGCCTTGGCCCGAACGCTGATCAAATATCAGGACAAGCACAGGCTCTGCACCATCCGCCAACTCATTGGTCGATGGGCACCAAACACCGAAAACGACACGGTGGCGTATATAAAAGCCGTTTCGGACGAGACGGGTCTTGCGCCAGATGTGGTTCTGGACATGCACAAATACGAGCATTTGAATGCCTTGGTCACGGCCATCATCAAACACGAAAACGGCCAGCAGCCTTACACGAGCGCACAGGTCGACAAAGCGCTCGTTCTGGCAGGTGTGGAGCCTCCGCCCAAGAACTTGCAACACACGCGCACCGTAAAAGGCGGAAAGGCCGCCACGGCGGCAACCGTCGGCCTCGGGGCACTGGAAGCTGCCAAGGATGCTCTTGACCCCGCCCGTGACGCGCTGCAAACGCTCGTTCCGTATCTTGACGTAGCCAAATGGCTTCTTCTGGCCATTACGCTCATCGGCCTTGGCGTGATGATCTGGGCACGGATCGACGACAACAGGAAAGGGCTGCGTTGATGTGGACAGTCCTGACGAGCTGGTTTTCCAGCAATCTTATCAAAATCATTGGCTGGGGGGCGATTGCCGCATCCGTAGCCGCCGTTTTGCTCGGCGCAAAGCAATCAGGCCGCACCGCTGAACGTTATGACCAACTCAAGAAAATCGTGGAGATAAAGGATGCTCAACTCCGTGCAACGATGGACGCTCCTCGCACTCGCGCTGATCTCGTTAAGCGCCTGCGGGACGGCAAGTTCTAACCCCGCCTGCGTCTGCCCGCCAATTAAAGAATACAGTCGGGAGTTTCAGGAAAAGCTTGCGGCAGAAATTGAGGCTGCACCAAAAGATGCTGCTTTTCCAGAAGCGGTCATGGATTATGCTTCTCTGCGCGCACAATTAGCACATTGTCGATAAAGTTAGAGTTCGCCCTGCTGAATATCTCTTAGTGCATTGTCGACCGTTTCCTTTGCCAAATCTAAAGCCGTCTTAGCCTCTTCAAGGGCATGAATAGCTCGATGGGCTGCACGACCTGATGAATAAGGTCCCGGAGGAGGAAGTTCGGACAGCTCAGCTGCAAGAACATTTTCATACGAAAGGCCTTGCTTTATCTCTGCTATGCGCCCTTGGTTTACGCCAAACCATGCCGCAATATCATGATGTCTGTCGCCACGATCCAGCATGCCCTTAACAATAGATGCATCCTGCGATGTAAGCTTTCTTCCGCTTGGTTCTGCTCTGGTCATTTTGTCTCCTCAAGCCGCATTGGCATAAACACAAGGTTTTGCTGCCGAAGGGGCTATAAACACAGGCCACCAGAATGGATATCCGCGCCAGAACGGCCTGGCCGTGGCCTTGCGCGAGCTGGGGCGCATCGAGCGCACGCTGTTCGCGCTCGACTGGATGC
>CAYZXV010000312.1:0-1665 GCA_964482525.1 uncultured Rhodospirillaceae bacterium
AATTTCAAATACACTCTTGCCGCAATAACGCACGGGTCCCCCTCCCCTTGGGGAGGGGTTAGGGGCGGGGTCAAAAAGGGTGGCGGGGTCAAAAAGGGTGGCGGGGTCAAAAAGGGTGGCGGGGTAAAGAGGGTAACGAAAAAGATATGCAACCCTCTTTCCTAGCCCCTAGCCCCTAGCCCCTAATCCCTAATCCCTCACCTCTATCAACATCACGCCGTCCTTGGACTCCGCAAGCCCGGCGCGGTCGGTCGCGAGGTTCAAACGGTCGCTTTCAAATCGCACGGGAACATCAAAGGCAAAGCCCGCCCTGATCACCGCGCCGTGCGCAGGTGCTTGCGCAAAGGTGATCACGCCGCTTGTCAGATCGACGCTCCACCCAGTTTCATACGCAGTGCCATCGACGCCAACGCGCACGCTGCCGGAGGCAGGCTTTGTAATCGCACGCGTATGCGCAGCCGCGCCGTCGCCATAGGTTTTGACAAGCTGGAATTGCGTTTTTGCGCCATCGCCTGTGCCGATAATTTGATCCTGCCAGTGCGGTGCGCTTACGCCATCGCGGGCGCTTGTATAATCCTGCCAATCCTTCAAGCGAAAACCACGCGCCCGCCCTGCCCGAGCATGGAAAAACGCGACAAGCAGCGCGGCCTCCGCCGCAGAAGTCACGCCGGGCCGCGCATCGAACCGCCGCCGCGCTTGACTCCAATTTTGATTGCGGCGTTCATGGCCACCTTGCACCGTGACAATCTCGGTGGAAAAGGTCGGGCCGCCGTTCGCGCCATACCCCGCGCGCAAGGGAAAATGCACTTCGTCAAATGACATTGGTTGTTCCTTTCAAATAATCCTTCTTGATACCCTCCCCTTGCGGGAGGGTCGAAAATGCGAAGTATTTTCGGGGAGGGGTTCGACTGAACCTCCCATTGACCCCTCCCCGAAGATTTGGTCGCTTCGCTCACAAATCTTCGACCCTCCCGCAAGGGGAGGGTGATCTTATATGAGTAAAAACGTCACCCCCTCTTCCCTAGACCCTAGACCCTAACCCCTCTCCTCCACCACCATCCCAATCCATCGCCCGTCTTCATTCACATCGAACACGTCGTGAATAAGAAACTTGCGGTCGACGAGCGCAAGCTGCATGCCCGCTGTGGGGGCAAGCGACTTCACCTTCCGCGTGACGACCTGATGGCTTGCGCCACTCCTCAATGTCGCGCGCAAAGCGCGATCAATCCGATCCATCCGCCCCCAAAAGGTGCCAAGGTTTGTCCATTGCGTGACGCTGCCGCCATAGCCGTCGGCGATCATGCTCTGCGCTTGCAACGTGAAATGCGCCTTCATCGCGCCCGTGTGTGTCATGCGCATGAGGCCCCCAATGCATAAATGCGATAGGGGTGAAGGATCGCTTCGATGGACAGCGGCGCGTGGATTAGCGCCGTCGTCTGAACCGCCTCACCGCGATATTCATACCAATGCAGCGCGAGTTGCATGATCGCGAGGCGCAGATCCTCTGGCACATCCTGCGCCTGCACGCCATAGCCGCAAACATAAGTAATGGCCATGCCGTTTGCGCAGCGCGTCCAGTCGGGCCAGCTTGCGCCCTCGCGCAGCACCAAACGTCCGGGCTCGCGCACCGTGTCGGCGTAGTAATGCGCGCTGTCCCAAACGGTC
>CAYZXV010000313.1:0-1663 GCA_964482525.1 uncultured Rhodospirillaceae bacterium
ACGCCAATGTGACGGATACGATCCGTCGGTTGAATAAAGGTGCGCCCGATATAGTGATTGCGGATGATCCCCATTTCATAGGGGATGCCACTTTGCTGGGCAAAGCCTATGGCCGTCGGCACGCCAGAGTCCGGGACGGGGACAACAATATCGGCATCCACGGGTGACTCTTTCGCGAGCTCCATACCAATCTGTTTACGCGCGGCATAAACCGAATAGCCGTCCAAGAACGAGTCTGGGCGCGCAAAGTAAATATACTCAAAGATACAAAAACGGCGCGATGTCGCGCCGAAGGGGTGAAGGCTTGTGATGGTTTGGCCGTTGAGGATCACCATCTCTCCGGCCTCAACATCGCGCACAAACTCGGCACCGATGATGTCAAGAGCACATGTTTCGCTTGCAAGGACATAGGTGTTACCAAGCTGGCCAATCACCAGAGGCCGAATACCGCGCGGGTCGCGCACACCGATCAGCTTGCCTTTGGCAAGACAAACGAGAGAATAGGCGCCCTCGATACGGTGCAAAGCTTCGATGAGACGATCAACGACGCTGTCTTTTTTCGACATGGCAACTAGGTGAATGATCACCTCTGTATCCGTCGTCGCGTGAAAGATCGAGCCACGCTTGACCAACTCTTGGCGCAAAGCATAGGCATTCGTCAGATTGCCATTATGGGCGACACCAAACCCACCAAACTCAAAATCAGCGAAAAGCGGCTGAACGTTGCGAAGCGAAGTTTCTCCAGTGGTCGCATAGCGCACATGGCCAATTGCAGCACTACCCGGAAGTTGTTGGATTGTGGTCTCAGAACCAAAGTTCGCACCAACCTGACCCAACGCGCGCTTGGCATGGAAATGCTCGCCGTCAAAACTGACAATCCCCACGGCCTCCTGCCCCCGGTGTTGAAGCGCATGAAGGCCAAGCGCCGTCATCGCCGTCGCCGAGTCATTACCGATCAGGCCAAAAATGCCGCATTCTTCGTGAAGCTTATCATCATCAAAAGGGGTCATATTCAAGGGGTCCTAATTCCGATCTATGATTTCGTTCATTTTTTCACGTGCACCATCCTCATACGATGATGGCGTACGATCACTTCCACCCGTATAGGCCGGGACGGGAACCGACATTTCTTCAAGTCGCTTTGCATTCTCTTCGGCTTCTTTGGCAGCATTGCGGCTTTGTTCAAGCTTATCAACCAACGCTTCATCTGCCCCCTCTGGCACAAGGCTATTAAGCAGGTCAACGCCATAGGCAAGGGCGGGTTTAAGCTTTGATTTCGCAAGCCATGCGGGCTGATCATCGGGTTTATCCTCTGGCCATATGTAAATAGCGACAAAGAACAACAGGCACATAATCAGAAAGCCCCGCACAAGTCCGAACACAAACCCAAGCGAACGGTCAATAGAGCTTAATGTTGGTCCTTTCACAAAACTGTTCAGATAGTCGCCAATCGGCACAAGAATGATAATTGCAAGACAGAACAAGCCAAGGCCGGTCGCGGCGTTAGCTAGCAACTCATTGTCTATCTGCTCCTTCATATAGGGCAGGGCGAGCGGGAAGAAGGTAAAAGCAAAGATCGAGGCGATCACCCATGTGCCGAGCGACATAACCTCGCTGACTAGACCGCGCCGGAACGCAAAGGCGCCAGAGACAAGAAGAACTA
>CAYZXV010000314.1:0-707 GCA_964482525.1 uncultured Rhodospirillaceae bacterium
CATCGCGCACCGCATCCAATTGTGCTTTTCTCTCTGGCGTGATCATCCCCCGCCCCTTTCGATCAGCACAGGCTTGCCGCCGCGTCGGATTTTCCGATGCAGCTGCAACAGCCCGTACACCAGCGCCTCAGCCGAAGGCGGACAGCCCGGAATATAAATATCCACGGGCACGATTTTATCGCACCCACGCACCACCGAATACGAATAGTGATAATACCCACCGCCATTCGCACAGCTTCCCATCGAAATGACCCAGCGCGGCTCTGGCATCTGGTCGTACAATTGGCGCAGCGCAGGCGCCATTTTGTTGGTGAGCGTTCCGGCAACGATCATCACATCCGACTGGCGCGGACTGGGACGCGGCATCATCCCAAAGCGGTCAAGGTCATAACGGCTCATATACGCGTGGATCATTTCGATCCCACAGCAGGCCAAACCAAACGTCATCGGCCACATGGAGCCCGTGCGCGCCCATGCGGTGAGATCATCAAGTTTTGCAAGGATAAAGCCCTTCTCCTGCACCTCGCCGCCCAAAAGCCGTGCGGACAGTTCCATCCGCGCGCGCACGGCCGGATGCGCGCGCAATGCCGCCGATCCACGGCCGAGTCGAACTGCAGAATGTCTCCTTTGCCTATCGTGGCGATACACGGGTCCTGCATACGATTAACCTGACGATCGAGCCGGGCCAGACGGTCGCGCTCGTCGGG
>CAYZXV010000314.1:717-1631 GCA_964482525.1 uncultured Rhodospirillaceae bacterium
ATTCAATCCCATTCCAGCGCCCCTTTCTTCCACTCGTAAATGTAGCCAATCGCCAAAACGAGAAGGAACAGCATCATCGAGCCAAACCCAAGCCATCCAATGTCCGGCAGCGCAAGCGCCCATGGGAACAAGAACGCGATTTCAAGGTCGAAAACGATGAACAAAATCGCGACAAGGTAGAACCGCACATCAAACCGCGCCCTTGCATCCCCAAAGGGCGGAAACCCGCATTCATAGGGCGCGTTTTTGGCCTTATCCGGTCTGTGCGGGGCGAGCACAAAGGACAGCACCGCCGCCGCGACGGCCACAAAGACCGCCACGCCGAGAAACAGCAAAATCGGCAGGTAGTCGCGCAGCATGTCTTGGGGCAGTTCGGGCATCGGGCGAAGGTCCTTGGGTCCTGCGCCGGACAGGCGGGCGATTCTGTGTCGCGGCGCCCCCAACCATGGAACGAACAGCTTGAAAAATCAAGCGGATGTGGTGTGCCTCTCGGACTCAACCTCGGTTTCATAAAAGGCTTGGGTGTAAAGAAGTAATCACCATCCCCTTGCGGGAGGGTGGTAGAAACCTCTCAACCCACCTTGCACACCCGTCCTCCCGTCATCGGTACTGAAACGCCTGTCCTCTCGTTTCCCAACCCCGCCCCTAACCCCTCCCCAAGGGGAGGGGGACTAGATAGCTTTTGCGGGACAGGCTTTATTGAAAGCTGCATCTCTTGAGAAATTCTCTTTCCGCAATACCGGTGGAATCCCCCTCCCCTTGGGGAGGGGTTAGGGGCGGGGTTCATGCCACAGTCCATGGGAATAGCACTTTCAGACAGCCATTCCCCCTCGCCCCCCCCCTATCCCCCAAGCCAACAAAAAAGGCCGCCAGAACTGGCAGCCCGATTCTTATCCCGTTTTTTGCGCTTTTTT
>CAYZXV010000315.1:0-1629 GCA_964482525.1 uncultured Rhodospirillaceae bacterium
AGGGTGTTGCGCTCCTTGCCTCAATCCCTGCTAAGGCGCATGTTGTTTTGTGGGATGAGACGGGCAAAGACTTGACGAGCCGCGATATGGCTACCATATGGACGCGCTGGATGGAAAGCGGCGGGACCGAGCTTGTTCACATCATTGGCGGTGCGGATGGGGTCAGTGAAGCCGTTGTTGCTCGCGCAAATGAAATCCATAGCCTTGGGCATAAAACCTGGCCACACAAGCTGGCAAGAGTCATGGTAATCGAGCAGCTCTATCGGGCCCAACAAATTGCGGCAGGTCATCCCTATCATAGGGATTAGGTCATATGTGTTTGCCCTTGCCATAGGGATGCGCCCGCCCCATAAAGGAGTTCTCACTTCCTAATGCCCATGCGTAGATGACGGACTCGAACGACAAAGAGCAAAAAACAGAAGAACCGACTGGTAAACGTCTTTCGGATGCCAGAACCGAAGGTAATTTGGCTGTATCACGGGAAATGAGTGCTTGGTTCCTGTTTGTAGGCATCCTTGTGGTTCTTATCTGGTTTGGCCCCTATATGGCGCAAAGCGCAACGGCGACGCTGCGCATATTCATTGAACGGCCGGAGCAAATCTCCCTTCAGGACGGGGGACTGCAGAAGGTTTTGGCCCATGTTGCGGCAGAATCTGGGCTTGCCATGGTCTTGGTCTTTGGGTTGCTTTTGGTTGTGGCCGTCTTGGGCACTATGATCCAAACTGGTTTTTATGTTGGTACAGGAAAGCTTAAGTTTGATCCCAAAAAGCTTCTTTTATATCAAGGGTACAAACAAATTTTCTCGATGAACGCCATTTCAGAGCTTATCAAAAGTTTCTTTAAAATGGTTGTGCTGGGGTATGTCACCTATCGCGTTCTCTGGCCTCTTATGGATGATTTCCCTCGCCTTGTGAATGTAAGCCTGCCGAGTATGCTTGAGTTTCTTCACAGCAAGACCGTCCGTTTAGTGATTATTATGATGCTTGTTATAACGGTCATAGCGATTGCTGATATTCTTTATGTTCGTTACCAGTATTTTAAAGGCCTTCGTATGACCAAACAGGAAGTCAAGGACGAATACAAACAAACCGAAGGCGATCCCATGATCCGTGGTCGTTTGCGCCAGATCCGCCTTGAAAAAGCGCGCAAGCGTATGATGATGAAGGTTCCCAATGCGAGCGTGGTCGTCACAAACCCGACGCACTTTGCCGTGGCTTTGGAATATGACGGCACCAAGATGGCGGCGCCGGTCGTGACGGCAAAGGGAGCCGATAAGGTGGCAGCCCGTATACGCGAGGTTGCGCAGGAGCATGAGGTCCCGATCGTGAGCAACCCGCCGCTTGCCCGCGCCCTGTTTGACACGGTTGAGCTTGACGAACCCATTGAACCCGAACATTACCGCGCCGTGGCCGAGGTCATTTCGTACGTTTACAAGCTCAAGGGCAAATTGGCAGGGAAGAAATGAGGCGAAACACAATGTCGGTGCGCGCTTACCTGATCGAACTCATGATGGCCTCGCCGTTTCAACCGGCAACGAACCTTTGGCGTGCGTTCGAGCTTGTGGCGTTAAAAGACTTGGCGTGTGGGCCCTTGGCACAGGCGAAAACGATCGTCGATCTGGGGTGTGGC
>CAYZXV010000316.1:0-1627 GCA_964482525.1 uncultured Rhodospirillaceae bacterium
GTGTTGCAAAAGAATTGGAAATCGCTCATTCAGGCCAACAAGCAAGTTCACACGTCCGGTAACGCGAAGTTTCAAGCCTCGGTGGTTATTGAACCGCTGGAGCGTGGCTTTGCCCTGACGCTTGGGAATGCCTTGCGCCGTATCTTGCTCTCCTCGCTACAGGGAGCGTCGGTGACCTCGATCCAGATCGAAGGCGTGCTGCATGAGTTCTCCTCGGTCCCAGGTGTGCGCGAGGACGTCACGGACATCATCTTGAACGTCAAAATGCTGGCGCTTGCCATGCATGTCGAAGGCCCACGTAAGATACGCCTTCGTGCGCAAGGCCCCGGCGTTGTGACAGCTGGACAGATTGAAACAGGCGCAGACATCGAAATCATGAACCCCGATCTGGTTCTTTGCCATCTGGATCGCGATGCGCATCTCAACATGGAAATGGTTGTTGAGATGGGCAAGGGTTACGTTCCTGCCTCTGCGCTGCGCAAGGAAGACACGCCGATTGGTTTGATCCCCGTCGATGCGTTGTTTAGCCCGGTGCGCAAGGTTGCGTACAAGGTTGAAAACAGCCGCGTTGGTCAGGTTACGGACTATGATAAGTTGACGCTCAATGTCGAAACAAATGGCGCGATTACGCCCGAAGATGCGGTGGCCGTTGCCGCGCGCATCATGCAGGACCAGTTGCAGCTCTTCATTAACTTCGAAGAGCCCAGTGCTGCCGTGGTGCAAGAGCAGTCGGTTGGCGAGTTGCCATTCAACCGCAACTTGCTGCGTAAGGTGGACGAGCTTGAACTCTCTGTCCGCTCGGCGAACTGCCTGAAGAACGACAACATCGTTTATATTGGCGATTTGGTGCAAAAGACGGAAAGCGAAATGCTTCGCACGCCGAACTTTGGCCGTAAGAGCCTTAACGAGATCAAGGAAGTCTTGCAGCAGATGGGCCTGAGCCTTGGTCTGCAGATTCCGAACTGGCCGCCAGAGAATATCGAAGATTTGGCCAGAAAGATGGAAGAACCGTTCTAAGGATCGGTTCTTTCGAAACGGCGCGGTGCTTGTTAAGCGAGAGGCCGCGCCGAAGCGCAATCGGTTCCTGCAAGAGTGCCTCGCGGTGAGGCGCAGCACAGGGGCCCAGTCATAACAGGGAGGAAATCGCCATGCGTCATGGTATGTCGGGTCGTAAATTGAATATCACAAGCAGCCATCGCAAAGCGATGTTCGCCAATATGGCCGCTGCGCTCATCAAGCATGAACAAATCAAAACCACGCTGCCTAAGGCGAAGGACCTTCGTCCGATCGTCGAAAGCCTGATCACCCTTGGGAAGAAGGGTGGGCTTGCTAACCGCCGCAAGGCGCTTGCAACCCTTCGTGACGAAACCATCGTTGCCAAGCTGTTTGGCCCCATCGCAGAGCGTTATAAGGCCCGCGCTGGCGGTTATACGCGTGTGCTTAAGGCCGGCGTGCGTTATGGCGACGCGGCGCCTTTGGCGTTTATTGAGCTGATGGACCGTGATGTTGAAGCCAAGGGGCAAGACAGCGGACCCAAGCAAGCTGTCGAAGCCGCCGAAGGCGATGAGGCCGCGAAGTAAGAAATAAAAAATGGCCGCTTCCCAAGCGGCCATTTTTGTATTCAAAT
>CAYZXV010000317.1:0-1618 GCA_964482525.1 uncultured Rhodospirillaceae bacterium
TTTTCAATGAAGGTATTGCTGCGTTTAAGGGTCCGAAGATGGATCTGCCGGGCTCGACCATAGCGGGTTTGGAAGGTGAGGGGCTATCCGATTTGGTTTCCGCTGCGAATATGGTTGGTCAACCGCAATCGCTTGATCAGAAAGTGGCTGCCAAGGTTGCGCCGGACCACGGACGTATCGTTCTGCCGGAAAAGAAACCTGGCCATCCAGCAAAAGGGGTGTTTAGTAAGTTTTTGACGCTCGGCAGATAGCGTTTGTGAGCGCTAAGCGGTGGCGACCCGCTACACCAAAGTCGCGACATGGCAAAGGGGCGGGTGGGGCTTCGTGGGCGGCTCCCCCCGCCCCGTTTTTTTGCTTTGCGTCCAGTTCAGAAAAAGCGCGAGTTCTTAAACCGATTTTAAGTGGTTTTTGTTATGCTGACGGCATAGTTTGTTCGTATTTTTTGATCAATGAAAACAAGGCCAAGACATGGTCTCAGAGTCTCGCCCCCCCATAGATGAAAAGCAGGCGCAGGACCTTTTTGCGCAAAGGGCGGCAGAGCTTGGCCTTAAGCCTGTGCAACTTCCATTTCCTTCGATGTGTATGGATGGGGTGCCCTGTGGTAACTATGGGTCTAATCAGAAGACATTTCCAACAGCCTTAGAAGATTTCGAAAATCGGCTGGCCCTTGTTGGGCAGCGATGGTCGCATCAACGCGTTATGGAGTTTGTCGACGAACGAGGCCGCTATCATGTCGCGCGCGACATCCCCGCCAACCAAAAGGCCCTGCGGGATGCCGGATACAAAAAACATCCAAATCAATTTTCGTGTTTTGTCAATGGAAACCAGCCCGCTGAAGAAAAACATCTAGCTCGATTTAAAGCGGTTTTTTTAACACCACAGGATCAAGAAGAGCGACTTTATCGGGCTGTGATTGATTATGATCTTGGGCAATTTAATGTCGCACTTGCCAATGGCGCAGATGTGGC
Organism: uncultured Rhodospirillaceae bacterium; assembly: GCA_964482525.1. Taxonomy (GTDB): domain Bacteria; phylum Pseudomonadota; class Alphaproteobacteria; order UBA9219; family UBA9219; genus UBA8914. Next base: position 969 of record CAYZXV010000317.1, read on the forward strand.
AAAGGCAGGGATGACGTATAACAATCGTTCTCCGCTCATTTTCTACACGATGAACGCCTCAAGCCTTACAGAAGACCCTACTCTTGCAGCCATTACTGAAAGGCTTATCCAAACGGGTCCCCTTATGGACTCATCAGGTGAAACGGCTCTTCACAAAGCCATGTACGTCTCCGAGCAAAATGGTCAAGATTATGGCCTGAAGATTATTCCTAAGTTGCTTAAGGCAGGCGTGAGCCCATTGGCTATAAATGGGAGCGGATTGCCTGTTTTTCTAGCTGGCCAATCCAATGACCTTGGAGGAGGAAACAAGCTCAAGCTTCTGACGGAAGTGGTGTTGAAGATTGAAGGCCTGACAAAAAGAGAGAAAACTTTTATCAAAGCACACAACCAATATGTTAAGGACGTTCTCCCGCAGAACATTTCTGATGTGTTGCACGGGGATCGTTCGAGACAGGCGGGTAAGGTTATGGAGGGGCTTCGGGCTGTTTGGAAGCAGGCCCATCAGTTTGCGGCATCTGATGATGAAGGGGCCGTCCCGTCGCGCGTTCTTGATTTCTTCGAGCCGCTGACCAACACCAAAAGCGCCCCGAAATTTAAAGAGTTTATACAGAACGCAGAGCCAAGAAACTTTGGGCTTGTTGACGACCTTA
>CAYZXV010000318.1:0-1605 GCA_964482525.1 uncultured Rhodospirillaceae bacterium
CTCGGTCAGGCCTTTGTCTAGAAAGACGATATGGGGCGGATCGCTTAGGCCATCTCCCTCTAACGCTGTTCTTGCATCGAACTCGTCAGCGGTTGCGGTAAAGGGATGGGCTCCATCCCACGCAAACTTTTTCTCAAGGTGCCCTCTGATGCGCGGGCAATCTTCGATAACCAAAACGGAAAGAGTTTGACCAAAATCAACCATGCTTCCCTCACTGCATTGGAGTGCGACGGAAGGAGCCTAGACATAGAATCGGGTTTTGACCAAGACTTATAATAGTTTCATGAACCGCGTTTTCTAAAGATCATGTATTCGGGTTTCCGGCCAGCGGCGATGCCCTTTTTCTCATACCGAGTTGGGACCCAATCGGCGGGGGGATTGGGGCCGTCGTAAACGGCCTGAAAGGCTTGGTGGGCGTTGCTTTGTTCCCGCATCCATTGGGCAAGCCCAGCTACATCGGTGGCAAGGCGCAATTCACCGCCAGTTTTCATAACTCTGGCAAGGCGGTCCAGATTGGCGGGGCCGATAAAGCGCCGCTCGGCATGGCGTTTTTTAGGCCATGGGTCGGCGTACAGCACAAAGACCGTATCAAGGCAGGCATCGGGCAGTGCATCCAGCAACACCCGCGCATCATCGGGAAAGACGCGGATATTGCTGATATCTTGAGCCTCGATCTGTGAGAGAAGCTTGGCGACCCCATTTACGAAAGGCTCACAGCCGATAAAGCCGTCTTGCGGGTTCGTTGCCGCCTGTGCGACCAAATGTTCACCCCCGCCAAAGCCGATTTCAAGGCGCAGCGCCTTCGATTCACCAGAAAACAGGTCTTGCAGATCCAGTTTTCCAGTCTCCGGCACGTTGACCCTGATGCGCGGAAGCAGTGTTTCCATAAGCTCGGCTTGGCCCGTGCGTAAAGGGCGGCCCTTCCTGCGGCCAAAAAGGCGTTGTCTCGGTTGTTTTTCGTTCATAGTCCCCTCGTTTTTCATTGTAATAATATTACCCATAAATATTCGCTCATAAAACTTTCATGCTTGCGCGGCGCAACAAGAATCCATACAATCACCGACATGGATATTCGCACAACCCTAGCAGGCCTAAGCCTAAGCCCCGTCGCTGTCGTCGGGCTGGTTGTCGTTATTGTCGTGCGCTAAGCGCACACACATCCATCACCCCCCCTTAAAGACCTGAATTACCACCAAACCTCAAGAAGAAAATGAGGCCCGTATTATGACCCGAGCAATGACCGCAGCCATACAAGGCGCAAAAACCGAAACCACCACCCGCGCCGTGGGCTCACCTACAAAGGTCGATCATGGCATGCCCATGACATCGATGTTGTTGGTTGAAATCACCCCGGTAAAAGCGAAGCCAAAGGCTAGGGCAGGAGCGGAGCGTCGCTCAAAGAAGGGGTGTATTACGGTTAACGGTGGTCAAAAATTGATCTGCACGTCAAAGGGGAAATCCGCCTATTGCCGGAACGTCAAGGAATGGATGGTGGATAGCGAAAAGGCGGTCAAAGAATGGGGGGCCATCCCTGAAAAAGCTGGTCGTATAAAGAAAATCAAAGCCGTGATCGAGCCGGGCGACAAGGCGCATGCTCAAATGCAT
>CAYZXV010000319.1:0-1603 GCA_964482525.1 uncultured Rhodospirillaceae bacterium
CCGCTTCGGTTGCTTGGTTACTGAATGTCCGGGGCGATGATGTGCCCTATACGCCGCTGCCGCTAAGTCGCGCAATTCTGAATGCGGATGGAACGGCTCTGTGGTTTATTGAAGCGAATAAGTTGCCTAAAAACTTTGATGGCGTCACTGGTCCAGAAGTGAGTCGCTATGATCCCTTGGATTTTCCTGTGGCTTTAAAGCGTCTTGGCGAGGCAAAAGCGCGGGTCCTGCTTGATGAGGATACGGTTAGTGCCTCGGTTGTCGCAATCCTGAACGAGGTTGGCGCGTCATATGTGTTCGGGAATGATCCTTGCGCCCTGCCCCGCGCCTGTAAGAACAGTACGGAAATTGACGGCATGCGCGCGGCTCATCGTCGGGATGGTGCAGCCCTTGTTAAGCTTATGGCGTGGCTTGATGCGCGCGTGGAATGTGGCGAGCCGGTTACCGAAATTGATGTCGAGACAAAGTTAGAAGCGTTTCGCGCGGAGGGTACGCTCTATCGTGGACCGAGTTTCGAGACGATCGCGGGATCAGGGCCAAATGGCGCGGTTGTACATTATCGCGCTACGCCGGAGACAAACCGCAAGATTGAACGCGGCGAGTTCCTCCTGCTTGATAGTGGTGGTCAATATCTGGATGGAACAACCGATGTAACGCGAACCATGGCCATTGGCGATGTTTCCAATGAAATGAAAGACCGCTATACGCGAGTCCTTAAAGGCCATATGGCCCTTGCAAATGCGCGGTTTCCCCATGGTACAAGCGGCGCAGAGTTAGATGTTCTCGCCCGCCAATATTTATGGGCGGCGGGTTTGGATTATGGACATGGAACAGGCCATGGGGTCGGCAGTTATCTAAGCGTCCATGACGGCCCCCAGCAGATTTCGAGGCGGAACACTGTTCCTCTTGAAATTGGCATGGTCCTTTCAAACGAGCCCGGATACTATAAAGCTCGCCATTATGGCGTCCGCCTTGAGAACCTTCAGGTTGTTGTCGAGTTGTATGAGATCAGCTCGTCAGAATTAAAGATGTTGGGGTTCGAGCCGCTTACCCTTGCGCCGTTTGATCGGCGCGTCATTCTGGTGGATATGTTATCGCATGATGAAATCGCGTGGCTTAACGCCTATCATGCGCGGGTGTACAAAGCTCTGTGCCCACAGCTTGACGAAGCGACAAATGCGTGGCTTAGAGCTATGACCGCTGCGTTATAGTTTTTATTAGTGCAAGCTGGCCAGTTCGGCGATCACTGTTTTTACCCCCTCAAGACGGCGCGTGGGATCATCCCATGCACGCATGACAAGGAGCTTTTGATCAGGGCGGACCTTCACCGTCCCAGCTTGCTGCGTGATCCACAGGATAAGGCGATCAGGTGCCGCAAATCGATCTTCGTAAAAGCCCCTTTGGGGCCAGCATCTAAACGGGCTATCCCTGCGTGGCGACAGAGATGCTTGATCGAAACTGTTTGAAGTAGATTTTCAACTTCCTGTGGCAGGGGGCCAAAGCGGTCAACCATTTCGGCGGCAATTGACTCGATATCCTCTGTGGCAACGCCGTCCGCAAGGCGGCGATAAAGGCCGAGACGGACATTGAGGTCTGTTACATA
>CAYZXV010000320.1:0-1597 GCA_964482525.1 uncultured Rhodospirillaceae bacterium
GCGTCGGTATCAAATCAATCGACGACCAGCATATCAAGCTGATGGCGCATATGAACGCCTTATATGATGCTATACAGGAGGGCAAATACGGCGAACCCATCGCGACTATTCTCGCAGACCTGACCATAGCCACGGTTGAACACTTCCAGTATGAAGAAATGCTTTTTGAAAAAACAAAGTTTCTGGGCGCAGAGGAGCACAGAAGGGAACATGATATCCTTCAAACGCACGCTTTCAATATTCAAAAACACTATCAAGACAATCCCACCGAGACAATGTCCGCCGAAATGCTTAAGTTTCTACGTTCATGGCTTATCGGTCACATCAAGGGACCGGACAAAGAATATACCGGGCATTTCATCCTGCATGGGATTGAGTAACCAAACAAAAAAACCGCCGGGATCAAAGAACCCGGCGGTTTTATAATTAATAGGAAACCGCGATTAGGCGCTTTCGCTCAGGGTCGTTAAATCAACCTTGATGCCCGGCCCCATGGTCGAGGACAAGCCAACGCGGTTGATATAGGTTCCCTTAACGCCAGTCGGGCGAGCCTTGCCAATCGCGGCAAGAAGCGCGCGGGCATTTTCGACCAACTGCTTTTCTGAGAAGGTGATCTTGCCGATGCCAGCATGAACGATACCGCCCTTTTCGGCGCGGAACTCGATGGAGCCCGCCTTCGCGGCCTTCACGGCATCCGCAACGTTCGGCGTGACTGTGCCAAGTTTTGGGTTAGGCATAAGACCACGCGGCCCCAGCACTTTACCGAGTTTGCCGACAACACCCATCATATCGGGCGTAGCGATAACGCGGTCGAAGTCCGAGAACCCGCCAGCGATCTTTTCGGCCAGTTCGTCAGCGCCGACGATATCAGCACCAGCCGCTTTCGCAGCATCAGCCTTTTCGCCCTTGGCAAAGACGGCAACGCGGACAGTCTTGCCCGTGCCGTGGGGCAGGGGAACCATGCCGCGCACGGCCTGGTCCGACTGACGCACGTCGATGCCGAGGCTGACGTTGATTTCCAGCGTTTCGTTAAACTTGCGGCCTGCATCGGTCGCAACTTTTTTGATCAAGGCAACGCCTTCCTCCAACGGATAGAACTTGTTGCGATCGACGGCGGTATGAGCCTTACGGATTTTTTTTCCTTGTTTCATCGTCTTACTCCACCACTTGAACGCCCATCGAACGCGCGGAACCAACAAGCATTTGGCACGCACCTTCAACGTCGTTTGCATTCATGTCGACCATCTTTTCTTTCGCAATTTCGCGGATCTGCGCCATCGTGATTTGGCCAGCGACCGCCGTGCCGGGGGTTTTGGACCCGCTGGTCAGCTTGATCGCCTTTTTGATCCAATACGTATTGGGCGGCTTTTTCGTCACGAAGGTAAAGGTACGATCCGAAAAGGCCGTGATCACGACCGGGATCGGCATCCCTTTTTCCATGCCTTGGGTTTTTGCATTAAACTGTTTACAAAAATCCATAATGTTCAAACCACGCTGACCGAGCGCGGGGCCGATCGGCGGCGAAGGGTTCGCCGCACCGGCGGGAACCTGCAGCTTGATAAAGCCGATGATTTCCTTCTTTGCCATTGCTATCTCC
>CAYZXV010000321.1:0-1597 GCA_964482525.1 uncultured Rhodospirillaceae bacterium
CGTCTGCGCCGCAGCGCCAATGAGCTAAAAAACATCGGCATCAACTGCGGCTGCGACAATGCGCTTAAGAAAGCGAAGCAAGTCGCCGCGCGCGCTGCCGAGATTAAAGACAATCTGAAGGAGCCGCATAGGGAGCGCACCGGACAAATCCGGCTGAGCAGTCAAGGCACGCATGCGCGGGTCTTGTTGTCTTTGGATGATGTGGTCGTGCGCACACCGGACGGCAAGGCGCTTTTCAAGACGGGCAAACTGAAAATCTTCCAAGGCGACCGGATCGTTCTTCTCGGCGCAAACGGAGCGGGCAAATCGCAATTGGTCAAATTGATACATCGCGCTTTTGCCGATCCCGTAAATGCCGAAGGCGTACAGTTTAGCCCGACAGTCGTTGTCGGTTATGCTGACCAGCAGATGTCGCAATTGCCAGACAATGAAACGCCGTTTGATATTATCACGATCCGTTTCGGCTTGGGTGACCAACGCAGCCGCACGCTATTGGCTGGCGCGGGGTTTCCGGTTGATCGGCAGAACCAGCCGATCAACACATTCTCGCTTGGCCAGAAAGCGCGGCTCGGCATGTTGGTCTTGAGGTTGACGGAGCCGAACTTTTATCTGCTGGATGAGCCAACCAACCATGTTGATATTCCGGGGCAGGAAAAGCTAGAGGCGGAAATCTTGGCTCAAAACGCGACATGCTTGCTCGTCTCGCATGACCGCAGTTTCGTAAACGCCATCGGCACGCGCTTTTTGCGAATTGAGAGAGGGGGACTCAAGCCCATATAACAAGGGCTCACAAAGGAACCCCAAGAAAAACATGCCTTACAATGAGTTAGGGTTGCCCGTTCTTTCCCATTCCATTTTTTCCCGGCTCTTTTTTATTTAAATGGTTCCGGTATAGTATTTCAGATTGGTTGATTCTTCAGGTGATTCTTATGAGCACAACGTCGACTTCACGCACCCCCAAAACCGTTAACATTCCTCGCCCTGACGATTGGCACCTCCACCTGCGTGATGGGGCCCTCTTAAAAGCTGTTTTACCCTACTCCGCGCGTCACTTCGCCCGCGCAATTGTCATGCCAAATCTAAAAACGCCCGTACGCACAACGGCTGAAGCCTCAGCATATCGGGATCGCATTTTAGCCGCGTTACCGGACAACATGACCTTTACCCCGCTAATGACAGCGTATCTAACAGATACGACAGATCCTGAGGATTTAACTCGTGGTTTTGAGGAAGGCATTCTTACCGCAGCCAAGCTATACCCCGCAGGAGCAACAACAAACTCAGATTATGGGGTTACGGATGTACAGGCTATATCCAACATCTTAGATCGTCTGCAACAAATCGGGATGCCTCTTTCCATTCATGGCGAGGTTAGTGATTCAGACATTGATATCTTTGATCGCGAAGCCGTCTTTATTGATCGCGTGCTTGTTCCTATGAGGCGAAGCTTTCCTGAACTTAAAATTGTACTTGAACACCTCACGACAAGAGTTGCTGTAGATTTTGTTCTTTCGGAACTTCAAACCGGAAAAACGGGCGCAACGATCACACCTCACCACCTTCTCATCAACCGTAACGAACTGCTTGGTGGTGGCAT
>CAYZXV010000322.1:0-1592 GCA_964482525.1 uncultured Rhodospirillaceae bacterium
GCTTGCGTGTATGAGCCCGCACCGGCAGAAGGCTTGCCGCAAACACGATGAGGAGTGGCGCAAGCATCTCAAGCGGGATGAGATACCGATAAATGGCAAACATCACAATCCATACCGCATAGGAGAGCGAGGCCATCCCGAGGAGGTAACGCAGATTGTCGGGTTCTGCCAAACGATCCGGCGCGTTGCGATTGCGCCCAAAGAGCAAACGAGCGACGAGCGCGACGGGCAACAGGACATAAAGGATTAGAATACGCAAATCGCGCCAAGGGATCTCGCCGACGCGGTGCGGCTCGGCGGTAAAGATAAAGGGGAAGAAAAGAATATCGTGCCAGCGGCCGGGAATGAACTGGACATCGCGCCCACTATTATCGGGGCCAAGGGGTGATTTGAAGATGTCGTTGAAATAGGGGAAGAGGGGGCTGCCATAGGTTTCGTTGAGAAAGTGCCCCCATGCGCCAAAGGTGAGGGCAAGCCCCGCAAGAATGCCAAGGCCAAAACCAAAAGAAATGCCGATGCGACGCAGAAGGGGCGCACGGATAAATAGGAACGCGCCGCACAGCCCAACGCAGAATACGACGAAAGGTAACTTGAATCCCATCATAAGCCCGGCGGGAAAACCGCACAGGGCGGCCAGAGCTAGCATGCTTGGGATCGGCGCGACCACAAGGCGTGGCATCAGGCGCAGAACCAAAAGCGCGGACAAAAACAGACCAAGACTGGTCACATTGTCATAAAAGGTGGTGCCCAGCATGGCGAGGCCGCCACCGCCGATAAACCCAAGCAGGGACAAACCTGCGCAGGCCAACACCTTTTGGCGTGGGTTGGCGATAATCAGGCTTGCGTGCGCCAGCATAAATAACAGGATCATATTGATCCCCTGAACCGCGCCCATAATAAAGGCGACCGTTTTCGCTGATGCGGCCTGAGCGAGCAGAAAGAACGGCAAATCCATAAGCGGGTTAAAGAATGACGGCGTTTGTGACGGCAGGTGGTCAATCGCATAGCGATCATTCAAAAACGCATACGCGTTATACCAGTGATAGTTACGCAGATCCCAATTCGAATCCTGCCCCAGCGCGAGAGACAACAACCCGGCCAGCAAGGGCGCGAACGCCATAAAAAGAAAGGCAAGCCGCCGCGCCTTACTCTCGCGTGGGGGAAGGAAAAGGAGCGTCGGTTGAGCGGAGATCACTGGGTGGCCATCCCGTCCTGAGCGCTGGGGGCCGACATAAGGAACGGCGCCATGTGATTACGGACTGAGGCCTCGAACTCCGTATTAAGGCGTGCCATCAGGGCCTCTAACAATTTCTCATACGTCTTGTACTTTTCGTATGAATTAGGCTCCTCTGGGAGGGTAATCACATGAACCGCATGCGCGTTCGCAATGCCGACGGAGGCGTCTTTGGGCGATTGAGCCTCAAGCGAGATTTCAACCCGGCCAATATACTTGCTGCCCTGTTCGCGGGTGAACATGCCCTGGATGCCTTTTTCGGTCGTCAAAGGTTGTTCGCTGACGCTGGCATCGCGGATGATGAGCGTTGCATGGCCAAGCTGCCCACCAGCTTGAAGCCTATCGCTGGCATAACGGG
>CAYZXV010000323.1:0-703 GCA_964482525.1 uncultured Rhodospirillaceae bacterium
CAATCGATACGCAGGGCGTTTCCATGCACGATGGTTGCCGATTTCTTAAGCGGCAGGCGGCGGAAATATTGCCCGAATTCTTCGGACACTTTCATATTCATTTGGTGATCCATCAGCCACAGCGCGGTTTGCGCGATTTGGGCTGGGAACTCCTCAATCTCAATGCCGTAAAATTGATCGACGTCGCAGCGGATTTCCGAACCGACATCAAGGAATCCGCTTTTATCCTTGTGCAACAGGCGAAGCACATTCAATTCAAGTTCGCGCAATTCACGGTAGGCGATCACAAGAAAGTTGCCACAGCCACAGGCAGGATCAAGGAACTTCAGGCCTGCTATCTTCTTATGAAACTCTTCCAGCTTTTTGGCGTTCGTTTTGATCTTTTCAAACTCGTCCAGAAGCTCATCAAGGAACAGGGGTTTGATAAGTTTCAGGATGTTCTTTTCGGTCGTATAGTGCGCGCCGAGGTTTCGGCGCAGTTTTTGATCCATGACCGACTGGAACAAGGCGCCGAAAATGGCTGGCGAAATGCGGCTCCAATCCAAGGCGCAACATTCAAGCAAGCCTTCACGCATGCTGGTGTCAAAAGAGGCCGTGCGCAATCTTTCGGCAAACAGGTGACCGTTGACATAGGGGAAGGCGGCCAACTGCTCATCAAGGTTGGCAAGGCGCTCGGTCTCCTTTGTATTCAGGACCTCAAACA
>CAYZXV010000323.1:713-1573 GCA_964482525.1 uncultured Rhodospirillaceae bacterium
GAGCCATTGGGCGAGGTCGCTTCCATCCTCAGCCGTCCGTTGCTCAATCAGGTCTTGAAACTGTTGGCGGTCGAAAATGCTGGTATCTTCGGCAAACAGACAGAACAACAGGCGGACAAGATAGACTTCAAGCTCATGCCCCGTGTACCCGATGGCCTTAAGCCGGTCGTGAAGCTTGCCCATCTTTTCGGCGGCTTTGATATTGACTTCGTCTTGTTCTTTGTACGTTGTTGTCTGATATCCGGCCATAAAGCCAAAGAGCTTCACATGCTTGTGCAGCTCCTTAAGGGCAAAGTCGTGCTGTGTGTTTTCTTCCAAATCATAAAGGCGGAAGCGTTCAAAGTCCGAAACGAGGATATAGCGCGGCAAGTCGCGGTCTTTCAGACCGTGGAAATAATCTTTGGCCTGCTCGTGGGCGCGGTCGAGGCTTTTGCCTCTCGATTTTTGTTCGACAAGCAACATGCCCTTCCATAGAAGGTCGATATAGCCGTCTTTGCCGTCAATTTTCTTGACCCGTTCTTCGAATGTGGCCACGCGGCGGCGGTTGACGCCGAACACGTTGAAAAAGTCCGTTAGGAACGGCTTTGCTTCCGCATCCTCTGAGGATTCATCCGCCCATTCACGCGAGAACTTTAACGCGCGGTCTTTGATCTCGTTCCAAGATATGGGCATTAGGGATGACCCCCTAGCTCAACTTCTTCAAACTATTAATCGCCCGTTGTTGAAGAGAGCCGTCGACGGCGTCGCTCATCGCGTCGCCTGCGCCAGAGAGTTGGCCCACCACTTTTTCCAGCGACTCCATCTAATCTTCGGCCTGAAGTTTCAGCGTGACGCGCATGCGGTCGGTGCGTTGTTGCATC
>CAYZXV010000324.1:0-1557 GCA_964482525.1 uncultured Rhodospirillaceae bacterium
TGTGCGCATTCGGGCCATGCCGTGAATCCCATTGTGCATGAATGCGCACCGCTTCGAGCATCGAAGCATTATGCGTTGGGCAGGTGACATTCGGGTGAACGTTCGTATGGAAGCAGCCTTTAAGCGATGACAGAGCTGTGTTTGAGCAAGGATGGCCGTTGGCTTTGAGGTAATCTAGCCAACTTTGTGTTTGAATTGGTTTTGGGGTTTCAAAGCCATTTTCCCCAGCAGGAACAAGCGCGCGGAATTCGAGCGCAATACTGCCAAAACGATCATAGTGCGTTGCAAGAAACAGATAACCGACGGGGGCAGATTTGTTTTCTGGCTCCCCTTCGACGACGGGCGCGATAAACCTGATCGAGGGTTTCGGCGTTGGGGACTCGGAAAATAGAGGGTTTGTGTTTTTCTGAAAGACATTATGGCGGGTTGGCATATTCATTGGTGGTTCCTTCTTCGTTGAAAAAAGAATAGGGACAATAGCCTGAGCGATTGGAAGGCTATAATTGCAACAGAAACAAGTAAAGATTGAAAGTGATAGGACAAATGGATGACTGTATGAATACAGTATAACGATCTATGGTCTAGGCTCGTTTATTGTTTATAGTCTTTTAACGTGGCTATTATTGGTAGAAACATAAGCTTGTAACATTTTGTCGTGACAATTGAGGGGGCGGGGGCTTGTCAAAGAGGGGCGTCCGCCGCAACATCCCGTCGGGTTAAGAATCGCATTTCTTTAAGCGGAGGCAAGCAAGCATGTGTGGCATCGTGGGTATGATCGGGCAGCGGCCCGTGGCGGATATTCTGGTCGATGGGCTGCGGCGGCTTGAGTATCGCGGCTATGACAGTGCGGGTGTTGCAACGCTGGTCAGCGGTTGTATCGAAACGCGCCGCGCGGTTGGCAAGCTTCACGCGCTTGCGGAAAAGTTGGTGCGCGAACCGCTTTCCGGCACAGTCGGCATCGGCCACACCCGGTGGGCAACGCATGGCCGCCCCACGGAAACGAACGCGCACCCGCATTATTCATCGCAAGTTGCTGTCGTTCATAACGGCATTATCGAAAACTATCGTGAATTGAGGTTGGAGCTTGAAGCCAACGGGCATGTGTTTAAATCCGAGACAGACACGGAGAGCATCGCACACCTGATCACCGATTATTTGCAAAAGGGCCTGACGCCCCAAGCGGCAACGGCGGAGTCGCTCAAACGGCTTGAAGGCGCGTTTGCGCTCGCCATTATTTTTACGGGCCATGATGATCTCCTTATCGGCGCACGACGTGGCAGTCCGCTGGCGGTTGGTTATGGGCATCAGGAAATGTATTTGGGCTCGGACGCGCTTGCGCTTGCGCCGCTATCAAACCGGATTAGCTATCTGGAAGAGGGCGACTGGGTTGAGTTGTCGTTGTCCGGCGCGATTATTCGCGATGAGCATGGCGAGATTGTCGAGCGCAAGATCCATGAGACCGCGCTGTCCGGCGCAATGATTGGCAAGGGCGAATATCGTCATTTCATGCTCAAAGAAATCTTTGAGCAGCCCGCCGTGATCGGCGACACCATGGGC
>CAYZXV010000325.1:0-1541 GCA_964482525.1 uncultured Rhodospirillaceae bacterium
CGATAGAGGCGAGGATTGAAGGGGAGATGGATTCGATTGTCGATGGGCTGATACGGGATATTGCGTTGGCTATGGAATGATTCCGGGCTAAAAATGACTCCCTGCAGGCTTTCCGCATCGTCTGCAAAAGTCGCTGTTTATTCCGTCTCTTGTTTCCCGGTATCCTGTTGGAAGATACCGTGAACAGACGCCGTGCTTCTTTCTAAGATAAGCCTTTCGACAGAATATGTAGGTTCCAGGGGCGCACAGACCAGCGATAAACGCGGCAAACATTGACGCTGGCCACAAAAATTCAATCATATTGATTTCCTTGTCAAATGTCATTCAGAAATGTTGCGGATACATTTCACGAAAACCTACCAGGCGTCCCCAGGAAACTTTACGCCAGTCACAACATAAACATCAGCAAGCGTCTTGATCGCAAGCTCTGCCTCTTCCTCGCTGAGAAAGTCCTTTAGCGGGCTCCCTTTGTCAATCTCGTGAGCGGCAAGCATGACTCGCTGCTCGAAGCTTCTTTCTTGCTGCTCACCATACAGCGCGCGGCGCTCGATCTCTTCAATTGCGTCTGATGCGTCGGCTATGGACCGCGCAACGTCGCGCAACGTTTTGGGACTATTTTTCATGCTTCTTTCCTCGATAGTTGTTTGCCACCCTGCAGCCGGCGCAGTGGTCAGGCTTTTTCTGCCTCATGATCGTCAGCCATTTGACGAAGCTTATTTGACAGATCCATCGTAGAACACCATCCGTCTTCTGCGTCTTCGTCGTGGCATCGAAGGCCCCATTCTTTCGGTGGGAACGCTTGCACAGACGGAAGGCCCCAATCGTCGGCAATCTCAAGAGCTATAGCGGCGATCCTTAACGCCTTTGCTGTGTCTTCTTTTGTGGTCATGCCTTGCTTACCCTCTCGTTGATAAACGGCATCACATCAGCAACAAACTCGCGCAGGATTGTATCTGCCGGATCTTCGTCACACACATCGTTCATGCGGTCAATGTATCGGAACAGGCAATTAACGATTTGCGCATTGCTTGTCGCCAGAGCGCTGTCTGACATTAGCTGACGGACAACTGGCTCGGCGTCCTTGCATGACTGAACCGTGCCAACTTCTCCGGTGTGCTGCCCGCCGTCTCGGTGGATGACCGCAAGGAGGTCACAAGTTGCTGCAAACGGCGTCGTTGGACGAATAGTCTCTTTGTCGTCTTCGTCTAGCATTCCTTCCTTGAGCGAACGAATAATAGCTTCTGCTTTGTTAAATGCTTCGTTGACAACCGATATTGGCGTGCGTGGTTTGTCTTCAAAGTTCTCAATCATCCCTCTGGCTACGTTGGCAACAATCTCAAACTCATCAAAATCGAGCCTAATGGTCGCCCCTTCGCTGTCGGTTAGCGAAAGGAAGGCGCCGGCCGCCTCGTCGCAGATCGTGATTTCGATGGAGCGGTCGTTTATGATCGGATTGTCGCCGGCTTGATGGACGACGGCGGCGATGTAGGTTGTTTTCCAGGTGGTCATTTTGTCGGCCATCCTTTCGCCGCTTCTAGCTT
>CAYZXV010000326.1:0-1540 GCA_964482525.1 uncultured Rhodospirillaceae bacterium
CCTCGAGGCGGGCTGGCGATTTCTTCTCTCCGAGTGCCCCGCCTAACATTTCTTCAAGCGCCGGTGCGTGTTCGTGAACACCATGGACGATCTGGGTGCAGAGGGTTGTGTCGGGTTTCTCGGTAATGGCTTGTCCTTCCATACCGTCATCGTTCAAGAGGGCCATGGGGTCTTGGGCGATGCGTCGCGAAATGTCTTCGACCGACTCTTCGCCGTAACCGATTTGATAAAGGGCTTGAACCGCGATAAGGCGAGAAAGTTTCTTTGAGGAAGGGCTTGCCATAACTTACTTTCCAACCCAGCGGCGCTTGGGGTTCAGGCGGAATTGATGTTTGATCTCAAGCATGCGTAGGCACGCGCGCGCCGCTGCGCCGCCGCGATCCTGTTGCGCGGGATCTGCGCGGACAATGGCTTGGTCCTTTGTGTTGACGGTGAGGATGCCATTGCCAACGGCAAGCGTGTGGGTCAGGGCGAGATCTTGCAGCCCCTGCGCACTCGTATTGCCGACGATTTCGTCATGGCGTGTTTCGCCCTTGATAACCGTTCCCAGCGCGACGTAGCCATCAAACCTCCGGCGCACCGCATCGAAGTCAAGTGACTTAACGGCATAGAGGATGCAGGCAGGGATTTCCAGGGAGCCGGGAACCGTAAAGATTTCGTAGCTTACCCCTGCTTTATCCAAAACGTCCTTGGCGCCCTTTAAGAGGAGGTCAGCGACATCGTCGTAATACCGCGCTTCAACGATCATGACATGGGGTTTGTCGGAAAACTGAAATTGAGCTGGGTCTTTCTTGCTGATGTCCATAAGCGCACCTGTTCATAAGGGAAAACAATCTCCCTTTAGCACGTGCGCCGGTGTGGTGTCACCTTGCAACATGGCGCGCCCTACAAGATTCGAACTTGTGACCTACTGCTTAGAAGGCAGTTGCTCTATCCAGCTGAGCTAAGGGCGCGCGGAAGCTTCAATTGTAAAGGAGGAAGCCTAATAATGTGTTTCTGCCTTATAAAAAAGGAGAATTTTCAAGACCAGCAATCTGGGTTTAAGTGATTTTTCTGTTTCCTCTGTGTCTAAACCACGCTATATGGGGAGCCTTCGCAAGCAAAGGCTGGCGAAGGCATCGTGCGGAGCCGTGGCCGAGAGGCTGAAGGCGGCGGTTTGCTAAACCGTTATAGGGCCTTAAAGCTCTATCGAGGGTTCGAATCCCTCCGGCTCCGCCATTAACGCCATGATTCAAAAAGAAAAAATATACAATTATTCTCGCAGCAATAAGCTGTTGTACGCGGGGTGTATTTGGGGTTATGATCCCCCCTAGACGGAGGTCGTTGGCCTCTTAGGAGGGCTTTAAGCGAATTTTCGCTTTAAAATCATTAAATTAAGTCCTTGCTTGGCCAAACATCTGTCGCGTCTGTGCGCATCTTGAAAGCCGGTCCGGGTTAGCCCGACCCCTGCATCAGAGGATTGGCTGTCGCACGGATTCAGCCCTTTGGGCTGATATCGGGTAACGAGTTTGCCGGTTCTGGCGCAGAGGTCCCCTGAAAA
>CAYZXV010000327.1:0-1505 GCA_964482525.1 uncultured Rhodospirillaceae bacterium
GCGCGCGTTTTTGTCGTCGGCTTTGAAGGTGATGTGGTCATTACAAAGGAAGGCGGTAATTTTGAATTACCCGCACACGCGGCGGTGGGACAGACGGTGAATTTGCACGCTGAGAAAGTCGGCTTTCTGGCCGTCACCCAAGAACACCCTGCGGGTGACCATCCCGCGACCTTGGTGTTGGAGGTCATCCGATGAAATGTCTTTTGCGCGGCTGTTTATTGTTCTTCGCCTCATGGCTGATGGTGGGGCAGGTATCAGCGCAAGTTGGATATTTGCACGTCTTCGTGACCGACGACACAAGTAAAAGTGCGGTCAGCGGCCTCTCGATTACTTGTATAAATTGCCGTTCGACGGAATTTGTGCAGCAAGGAAGGGCGACCATCGCACTGCCGACAAACACACGCCCGGATGACACTGTCAGATTACGATTGGTCAAACGCTCACCCCAAAGTCCTGAATGGTTCTTTATTAGCCCGCCAGACGGATTGGTAACAGTTCCTTATGATAGTCGAGCGGCTAATGCCGTTCCGATTGTCGTCGCAAGGAAAAGAGACAGCCGATTATTGAAGGATGACAAGGTTGTCAAAGGGATAGTTGAGAAAACGCTGAAAGCGGTCACTCCGATGCTTAACGAGCAGGTTTCAACGCACGAATTTGACCAAGCATTGGAGATGCAGGCAAAGGCATTCGGGGTGACGAGAGAACAGATAATTCAAGCCATTAGTGAGTGGAAGATGAGGGTCAAAGACCCTTATCAGCAAGGGCTGGCGGCTCTATTTGATAGGAAGTATGCAGAGGCAACCAGCCTCTTGACCGAGTCCTATGAGATGAGGAAGAAAGCTGTTGCGGAGTTTGCGGACGCAGCTTTTTATCTAGGCCAATCTCTTTATGGGCTGGGTAAGTACCGTGAAGCCGTCGAAAAGTTTCAAGAGGTGTATTCAATAAGAAAAGACGATGCGAATGTTCTAAGCTGGTTTGGAAACAGCTTGCTTGAGGCAGGCCGGTACGCGGAAGCCGAGCCGCTCTATAAACGCGCCCTCGACATCCGAGAGAAGGCGCTGGGCAAAGACCATCCTTCAACCGCGACGAGCCTCAACAATCTGGCAGCACTCTACAAAGCGCAGGGGAAGTACGCGGAAGCCGAGCCGCTCTATAAACGCGCCCTCGACATCACAGAGAAGGCGCTGGGCAAAGACCATCCTACAGTGGCGACTATTTTGGAAAATTATGCAGTTTTGCTGCGTAAGATGAGCCGTGAGGATGAAGCAAACGAACTGGCCGCTCGCGCCCAGCAGATTCGGGAAAAGTCGAAATCGAAGGGCGACAAATAACAAGCTATAGACAATGACAACATTACACCTGTACTGTTGTCATCAGAATTCCAATGAGTCCGACTTCGGCTGTATCCAAAATTAGCGTAACAATATTATTGCCTAACCAGTCAGCTTGAGCATAGAATTCTCGATGGAAAATACGAACTTGGGAGCGTGTTAAACAGAATGATC